>JADDQZ010000073.1:0-4749 GCA_016781085.1 Actinomycetota bacterium | reverse complement strand
CCACGGCCACGGCCACGGCCACGGCCACGGCCATCATCATCACATGCCGGAGTCCCTAACATGGCGCGGCGTCTTGGGAATGGGTGCCGCGGCCGGCTTGATTCCGTGCCCCTCCGCGCTGGTCGTCCTGCTCGGAGCCATCTCGCAGCATCAGGTCGGGCTTGGGCTGATCCTCATCGTGTCGTTCAGCGTCGGTCTCGCTGGGACGCTCACCGTGCTAGGGCTGCTCGTCGTCCACTCGCGCGGGTTGTCGGAACGCCTTCGTATCCCCGCTCGCGTGACCGTCGCGCTGCCTGCCCTGTCCGCGCTGGTCATCATCATCGTTGGCTGCCTGCTGACGCTGAGCGCCCTGCCGCGCATCGCCTGACGGTCACTCGCGGTTCTGCGAGCGCAAGTCGCCCGCTCAAAGCTTTCACTCCCGACAGGCCGGACAGAACCCGAAGAGCGTGACCTCCTCGTCGGCGAGGGCATACCCACAGACCTTGTCGACGCGAGTTTGGAGGTCCTCGAACAGGTCGTCGTGCACATGAGCGACCGCCCCACACCCACGGCACACGACGTGATGGTGCCGATGGTCGTGCGCCGGCTCATAGAAAGTCCGGTCGGAGCCAAGCTCGCTACGTAGAACCAGCCCTTCCCTGACCAGCACGTCGAGGGACCGATAAACCGTCGAGGCGTTGACGCTAGGAAGTTCCTCCTGAACACGCGCGGCGATCTGATCAACGCTCAAATGCGCGTCGGGCTCGGCGGTCAACGCCGCCCAGATCAATTCGCGCTGGCGAGTGAGACGTCGGCCGCGGGCGCGAAGCAAGGCGGGACCGGCCGGCAACGCGTGCGCATGTCCGTGCGCAGGTGACGTCTCGCTCATCGGGATGAGCGCCGCGGACAGATCTTGGAGAGACGTCGGCAGAAAATCTCGTCAGGTGACATCGGTATCAGCGGATTCGGTCATCACAAGGCCCACTCCACCGTTCGATCAGCCCTCATCGCGCAGCGCGCAGCGCCCCGAAGCGCTCGGCCACGCCGCTCGCCCGCTGTCTCCCTCGCGCACCAGTCATCGCAAACACGCAAGCGAACAGAGTCGCTCCGACGAGAACGATCGTGGGCCCGGACTGCACGTCGAGGTGATAGCTGAGATTCATGCCGACGAATCCGCAGCCCGCTCCGATGACGGTTGACAGGGCAAGCATCCGAGCGAAGGAGTTCGTCAGCATCCGGGCGACGGTCGGCGGGATGACGAGGGTCGCAGCGACCAGCGTGACGCCGAGAACCTGCATGGTGACGAGAATCGAGGCTGCCAGCGCCACCATGAGCAGAGTGTCGATACGCGCGGTGTGGACACCCGTCGCGTCCGCGACCTCAGGGTCAAAGGTCGTGAACAACAACGATCGGTAATTGAAGAAGATGAGCAACGCGGTCGCTGCCGACACGACGCCGACAAGCGCGACATCGCCGCCGGACACGCCGAGGATGCTCCCGAAGAGCGCAGCGTCGAAGCTGAGCCCCGTTGTTCCGAACAGCGCTACGAGCGTGAGTCCCAGGGCGAACGAGGCGGTGGTTATCACGCCGATGGCGGCATCGGAACCAATGACGCGGCGACGCGTGACGCCGTTGATCAGCAGAGCGGATGCGATCCCCCACGCCCCGGCCCCGAGCACGAAGTTGACGCCGAGCAGGGCGCTGGCGGCGAATCCACCGAAGATTGCGTGTGAGAGCCCGTGCCCGATGTAGCTCATGCCCTTGAGCACCACGTAAACACCGATGAGGCCACAAAGTGCACCCGCGAGCGTCGCCACGGCGAGTCCGTTGCGGAAGAACTCGTAATCCAGCGGCCGCAGCATCTCATCGATCATGGCGCCGCTTTCGCTTCCGTTTCGCGCGGGACGCGCGCGGCCTGATGGCGACGGTGAAAGCCGTCGACGATCACCGGCATACCCGCGTGTTGGAGGACTTCCATCGTTGCCCCATAGGTTTCCTCGAGCACCGCGGGCGTGAGAACGTCGCGCGGCCGACCAGCCCCGGTCACCCTGCCGTTGAGACACACCAGTTGCGGCAGGTGCGCGGCGAGCCCGTTGACGTCGTGAGTGGTCAACACGATCGCGAGCCCCGTGGAGTTGAGATCGTCGAGCAGATGCAGGATCTCATGACGCAGCCGGACGTCAACGCCCGACGTCGGCTCATCCATGAGCAGCAGTTCAGGATCGCGTAGCAGAGCACGGGCGATGAACACGCGCTGCTGCTGACCTCCCGACAACTCTCGAATGTGGCGCTCGCCGAGTCCGTTGAGCCCGAGGCGGTCCAAGACGCGCGCAACGTCGGCGCGCTCTGAGCGGCTGCTCCAAGCCAAACGCCGCCCGCGACGGGCCATGATGACGCATTCAAAGACGGAGATCGGAAAGCTCCAGTTCACCGTCTCAACTTGCGGAACGTAGGCCATTCGCAACGCCGGCCGGCGCTGCACGGAACCCGCAAACGGAGTCACGGTGCCCATGATCGCCTTGAGCAGAGTTGTCTTGCCAGACCCCGACGGGCCGAGCACACCGACGAAATCTCGTGCGGAAAGCGAAAAATCGATGTCGACTAGAACCGGGTCCGAGCCATAGCCGCAGCTAGCCCCGTCGAGCCGTACCAACTCTCCATCGGCGCCGCTTCTCACTGGGGATATTCCGCGCGATCCGGCACGACGTTGCGGGGCTTGAAGGCCTTGAGGGCGCTAGCGTCACCGCCCACCGCCTCGGTCATCGTCACGTAATCGAAGTGCATCAGCCCGGCCCACGAGTGACGCTCATCGCCAACCTCCCCTGGAAGGTCGTCATCACGTAGGACGTCAACGTAACGAACTCCGGTCTCCTTGCCGATCTGCTCGAGAACGGGGCTGGGAAAGACTTCAGATCCAAACACGGCCGCAACGTCTTCGGACCTCACTTGATCGATCAGCCGTGCCACTTCCTTCGGGCTGGGATCTTCGAAATCCGAGACCTGGATGGCACCGACGATCTCCCACCCGTAGTTGCGGCCGAAGTAGGCGTAGGCGTCGTGGTAGGTCAGCAGCTTGCGCTTGTCCGGAGGGATCGTTGCAAAGGAAGCCCGCATCGAGGAGTCCAGCTGGTCGATCATCGCGGAGAACCGGTCGAAGTTGGCTGCGTAGTAGCGCGCGTTGTCCGGATCGCGCCCCGAAAGTTCGTCTCGCACGATTCGCGCGTACTTGCGGGCGTACCGCGGATCGGTCCACAAGTGAGGGTTGGGCTTCCCTCCTTCTCGTGGGAACGAGAAGTCGTAGACGTACTCACTCTCGGGGATCGAACGAGTACCCAACTCCACGGTCTCCGCACCGTCCCTAAGGTTCTCCTCCGCCAGCTGCTTAGTCGGCTCCTCGAGTCCCAGTCCGTTGACAAACAGGACGTCGACGCTCGAAAGCAATTCCGCCGCACTTGGCTTGGGCTCAAACGTGTGGGAGTTGACTCCCTCCGGGACGATGCCGGTGATCTTGACGCGGTCACCGCCGATGTTGGCCACGATGCTGGTGAGCGGAGCCACCGTAGTCGCCACTTGAAGGCGCGCGTCTGACCGCTCCGCTACGGCGCCCGGTTCAGGGTTGCCACCACATCCCGCCAACCCTATTGCTGTTACGACCAGCAGCCACTTCAGATCCCGCAGCTTCGAAGCCATTCGGCCCGCGTCTCCCTTAGTTGAGCGCGAGCTTATTGCAGTTGATTCGCGATAGCCCAGGCAGCCAAGGAACGCGGCGCATCAACGTTCAGGACCAGGGCCAGAAAGAAACGGACGCACGAAATCCAAGTCGCCTTCCACGAGCCACTCGTCGCCCGCTTTTGACATGCGAACGTCGTTCACCACTGCTCTCGTCTCGCTGTCGATCCGCACGTCTGACGGCGCGACGGTCGAGAGGGCGTCTTTGTCCGTGCCGACGTCAGCGATCACTTGTTCGAGCGTGTCGTCGCATGCGTCTGTGTTCTGGATCTGGCCCGCCTTTTCCAGATCTTGACGCGTCCTTTCCGTCAGCCGCTCACACGCCGTCTCGTAGTCGCCGTCGGCCACCGCTTCGACTAACGCGTTGTAGGCGTCGGCCACTTTCGACGCTTCCGTCGCTTCTTTGCCGCAAGCGCCGGCCGAGAGCGCAAGGCAGGCGAGCAGCACCGGATAGGCCCTCTTCATACACCTGACCCTATCCGAGGGTGATCGTCGGCCCATCCCTGCCTGCGCTCGTTACCGCCGCCGGGCGCGCACGCACAGCGACGGATACCCGAGCCACACACGGCGCACGCCCTCTATCTCGAATCCGGCCGCCCTGAGCAAGGCACGGGGGTCTAGCGGAAGCAGCCCGCGGAGCGGCCCCGACTCCGCTTCTAGACGGCGCGCGATACGGCGATAGATGGGATGGTCGCTTCCCAGCGGCAGCGTGGGAGTCACCGTGACCAAGACGCCATCGCGCCGTAGGACGCGGTTGATCTCACGCAGTGCCGGCAGGCGCGCGGGCTCATCGAGGACGTGCAGGACATAGGAAGCGACCGCGACATCAAAGGATTGGGAGTCCAAGGGCAGTGCGCCGATGTCCGCAGTCAAGAGCTGCCAGCCGATCGGCAGCGGCTTGACGCGTGACAGCATCGCCGGTGAGCTGTCGACACCGGTGGCATGAAGCGGCATCGGCGCCCGTCTGGCGAGCAGCTCTAAAACGGCGCCCGTGCCGGTACCGACGTCGAGCACGCGCTGACCAGCCCGCGGACAGGCGAG
>JADDQZ010000061.1 GCA_016781085.1 Actinomycetota bacterium | reverse complement strand
CCTTCGATATCCCGGTGAGGACCTCATGCCCATCGTCAGTGACCACTACGAGATCCTCGATCCTCGCTCCTGAAAGCCCGGGCACGTACACCCCTGGCTCGACCGTGACCACGTTGCCGGTACGGATCCGTTCAGTCCCCGTGCGGGCCAACCGCGGGCCCTCGTGAATGTCGAGACCGACACCGTGCCCGAGACCATGGCCGAAGTGCTCGCCGTGTCCGGCCTGCTCGATGACATCGCGGGCGACCGCGTCGATCTCAGCCCCCACCATTCCCGGCCGCACGGCTTCAAGCGCCGATTGTTGGGCGTCGAGCACGAGATCGTAGATCTCGACCAGCTCGTCGGGCAGCTCGCCGGTGGCAAACGTCCGCGTGCAGTCAGAGCAGTAGCCGTCCATCCGTGCGCCCATGTCGATCGTCACGAGCGTGTTGGCGGGAATCGGCACGTAGCGTGGAACCGCGTGCGGCAAGGCGCCGTGGGTACCGGAAGCCACGATGCTGGGAAAGCTCGGGCCCTCTGCGCCGCGCAAGCGCATCTCGTGTTCGGCCAGCAACGCGACTTCGCGTTCCGTGCGTCCGGCGAGACCGCGCGAGATGATCCAGCGGTAGACGTCGTCGGCGACTTGCGTCGCCGCCCGGATCGCCGCCAGCTCTCCCGGTTCCTTGACTGCGCGCTCGGCCTCGACCAGTCCCCCCGCGGGCACTAGCTCGATCCGCTCGGGAAGCACTTCGCGCAGGCGTGCGTGCTGCTTGACGGAGACGTGTTGGTCCTCGAACCCCAGCCGTAGCGTCCCTTCAGGCCAGCCGTTGCTCAACGCCTCGTTGAAGTCCTGCGGCGCGCGCTCGCGATCGAAGTCCGCCACTTGCGCCGCGGCTTGCTCGACATAGCGGAAGTCGGTGAGGAAGCGGCGAACGTCTGCGCCGAGGATCGCCATAGCATTTGAGCCGGTGAAGCCGGTCACGTAGCGCACGTTGGTCATGTGCGTGATCAGCAGCAAGTCGATCTGAGCGTCTTGCAAGCGGTGCGCGATGCGATCGGCGCGGCTCAAGTCGAACCCTCCAGGACGTCACGCAGCGAAGCCAGGGCATCGCGGTAGCCCCCGACTCCGCGCCCGCTGACCGTGGCCGCCACCAGACCTTCCAAGACGGAATGCCGGCGCCACTGCTCGCGACTGCGGACATCGGACAAGTGCACTTCGACGGCCGGCAAGTCGGATACCTCGAGGGCGTCCCGGATCGCCCACGAGTAATGAGTCCAGGCGCCAGGGTTCAGCACCAGGCCGTCGGCGAAGTCCCCCGCCTTGTGAAGCTCCTGAACGAACTCACCCTCATGGTCGGTTTGAAAGAAGCGCGGAACAAGGGCCAAGTCGTGCGCGAAGTTGGTGATCTGCACTTCGAGCTGCGCGAAAGTCAAGCCGCCGTAGTGCTGGGCCGGCCGGCGATCGAGCGCGGCGAGGTTGACTCCGTGCAGCACCGCGATCCGGTTTCTCACCATCAGTAGAGCTCCTTGATCGAGGCAACCAGATCATCGGACGAGACCCGGCACCCGACCTTGACGTCTCCCGGCGCGTCGACGAGCACGAAACCGACTTGGCCTGCGCGCCGCTTCTTGTCGCGCCCGACAGCGGTCGCGACCTGCCCTAAGTCCACGGCCGGATCCAGCCGTATGGGCAAGCCGCGGGCGGCGAGCAGCTCCGCCATCTCTTCTCGCAGTTCCCTTTGACCTGAAAGCGTCAAGGCCGCGAGCAGGCCGAGCGCCACCGCCTCGCCGTGCAGGTAGCGCGAGTAGCCGGTGGCGGTCTCGATCGCGTGGCCGACGGTATGGCCGAGATTCAGAACTTGACGGCGACCGTCGTCTCGTTCGTCGGCAGCAACGGCGGCGAGCTTGGTTTGAGCGCAGGCGAGAATCAGATCGCGGTCGACGCCGACATCCGGCTGGCGCACCCGCTTCCACAAGGATCCGCCCGCGATCAACGCGGTCTTGAGGACTTCAGCCCATCCGGCGGCAAGCTCGCGCGGCGGCAGGGTCCGAAGCGTCGCCGGGTCAGCGATCACGACGCGAGGCTGGTGGTAGGCGCCGACGTAGTTCTTGGCTTCCGGCAGATCCACGCCCGTCTTGCCGCCGTAAGCGGAATCCACCTGGGCCACCAGCGTGGTCGGGACTTGCGCGACCGGAACGCCGCGTTGGTACACGGCGGCGCAGAAGCCCGCGAGATCTCCGACCACTCCCCCGCCCAGTGCCACGACGTGGTCGTCGCGGTCCATGTCGGCCCGTGCCAGCTCGCGCAGGACCGTTTCAGCGACTTGCAGCGTCTTGGCTTGCTCGCCGGGTTGCACGCGGACGTCGGCTGCCACCTTCCCCAGCGCGCCGGCGTATAGCTCGCCGACGGCATCGTCAGTGACCAAGAACCGGCGACCGGCCACTGGATGAAACCCGGAAGACACCAGCCCCTCGCCGACGTAGACCGGATAGCAGCCCGACGCGCTCGTCGCCCACAACATCCGCGTATCGCCGCTGGCTTCGCGCAATTCGCGCAACCACGGGAGCGCCTGCCGGATGACGTCGCGGTGACTGCTCGGCAGTACGGCGTCGGCCAAACGCTGGTACAGGCCGCTTCGCTCTGAGTGCAGTGCGGTGAAGCGATCGCGATCACGCGCGAGCGGGCGCCGGCTGCCCGCCCGCCGCCACGCCGTCTCGACTTCAACTTCGAGCAGCACCACGGTGTGTGACGCCAGCGCCCCGCGTACTCGCTCGGAGCTCACAGCGCCTCCGCCGAGGGAGATCACCGGTGAGGGCGGATTTTCGAGCAGCTCGCAGACGACGTCTTCTTCGGCCTCACGGAATGCGCGCTCGCCGTGCGTGGCGAAGTACTCGTCGATCGGCATCCCGAGGCGGCGCTCCAGCAGCTCATCGGAATCGACGGCGCGGACATTCATGGCAGCGGCGGCGACTCGGGCCGCCGACGTCTTGCCGGCGCCCATGAAGCCGATGAAGACGAGGCTCCCGCCACCGGCGGGCCTGCCGCGCGTCACTTCCGACGCTTCCAGCCGATGCGTTGTTCGTAGGCGGCCAGCGCGGCTCTGACGTCCTCGATGTGATCGCCACCGAACTTCTCGCGGTAAGCGCTGGCGAGGACGACGGCGAGCATCGCTTCCCCGACTACGCCCGCTGCCGGCACTACGACCGAGTCGGTCCGCTCCCGCAGCGCCTGCGCCGGCTGATGGGTCTCGATGTCGACCGAGCGCAGCGGCTTGGTCAGTGTCGGCAGTGGTTTCATCGCGCAGCGCACGACGAGCGGCTCGCCCGTCGTCATCCCGCCTTCAAGGCCACCGGAACGGTTGGTCTGGCGGAACCAGCCGCGTTCTTCGGAATAGAAGATCTCGTCGTGGGCGGCCGACCCGGGCCGTCCGGCGAGGTCGAAGCCGTCGCCCAGCCCGACGCCCTTGCAAGCCTGGATGGAGAGCATCGCCATCCCGATGCGCCCGTCGAGCCGCTCTTCCCAGGAGACATGGGAGCCGAGCCCCGGCACGAGCCCGAAGGTGCGCAGCTCGAAGATGCCGCCCAGTGACTCGTTGCGCTTGCGCAAGACGTTTATCTCGCCGACCATCGCCCGCGAGACCTCAGGATCAAGGCAGCGCACAGGCGATTCGTCCACTTCGGCGAAGTCCTGCATCGCAAGGTCCTCGCGTTCGGGCGCGCGCACGGAACCAATCTGCACCACGTGAGAGACGACGTGGACGTCGAGCGCCTTGAGGAACGCCTTGGCGAGCGCCCCACCGGCTACGCGCGCGGCCGTCTCACGCGCGCTGGCCCGTTCGAGCACGTTGCGAACGTCGGAGAAGTTGTACTTCTGAACCCCGGCGAGATCAGCATGACCGGGGCGAGGGAGGTGGACTTCGGCGACGTCGGCTTGCACCGGCCACGGGTTCATCCGCTCTTCCCAGTTGGCGTAGTCCCGGTTGACCACCGACAAGGCGATCGGACCGCCGAGCGTCTGCCCGTGGCGCACTCCGGCCGTGACTTCGGCGGTGTCGCGCTCGATCTTCATCCGCCCGCCGCGGCCGTGGCCGAGCTGGCGACGAGCCATGTCGGCGTTGATCTCGTCACGGTCGAGCGGCAATCCCGCCGGCAGGCCTTCCACGATGCAAGTCAGGCCGGGACCGTGGGATTCACCGGCGGTTACGAAGCGCAGCACCCGTTCCACTTTACGGGGATACGCCGGCGGGCGAGTCCAGCGCTCGCCGTTACGGGTGACGCGCTCAAACGACCGCGGGCCGCCTCAGCGCACTGAAGCGGCCCGCATCCAGCTTGAGATCAGACTCGTCTCAGGACGGCTGAGCGACGAGCTCAAGCAGGCCGGACTTGCGGTTGTAGCGGTATTGGATCTCGTCGCTGATGGCTTCCAAAGCCGCCTTGAGCTCCTTGCGATCCACCGCTTCGATAGGGCCGTCGACGGCGGGCCGGTTGACTGCCGCGCGCTTGGACGCCGCTTTGGCGGACATGGTGCCGTTGCGCACGATTTCCACGAGGTCGAGCTGATGTTGCGTGACAGCGCCAGCCTCGTCCTTGACTTCGAAGAAGGAGGTTTCGCCTTCCTTGAGCTCGAGCGTCTGGCAGTCGGCCGGGTCCGGTTGACACTCGCCGTCGCCTTCGGGCGTGGCGATCGAGTCGACCAGGAACACAGCGGTCTTGGCGTCTTCGAGCAAGCCCAGGTAGATCACGACCGGCTGTTCCTCGACCGTCAGCGCAGCGTCGCGCTCGAGGTTGGCGACTTCGGTCAGCTCGGTGTCCGCCGATCCCCACCGGACCATCAAGGAGTTGTCCTCGAATTGCGGCTCGGAGTCTGCCGGGGGCTGCGTGGGCTCAGAGGTCGGGGGCACAGGCCGCGGGTAAGACCCGCCGCCGATGGTTCCGCCAATGCTCCCGCCGCCGATGCTTCCGCCGCCGATCGAGATGCTGCCAGGCGAGCCGGAGACTCCGCCGTTGGACGGCTTGGCGTTGCTTTGAGCTCCTGCACGACTGACGTTGGCCTTCTTCTTCTTGGGCTTCGGTGCGTGCTTGAACGGGTTCTTGCGCTCTCCCAGGACACGGCGGTCACGCTCGCGGTCCGTTGCCGAAGCCGCAGCAACGATGGGAGCGGCGACGAGCTCCTCCTTGCTGGCGGCAACCCCGCCCAGCACGGGAGCGGGCTCCGGATCCCTGGACAGCAACAGCGGCACCGCGACCATGGCTGCGAGCAGCACGGCCGCGACCGGCAGGAGGCGGCGCTGCACGAGACCGCGCCAGGTGTTGATCACAACGGTCTGGACGGCGCTCATCGGACTACTCCGGGCATGGTGGCGGTGGTTACAGGAGCGGAAGTCCCTGTGGAGGGGGCTCCCGGCGCGGGCGTCGCCGGAGTAGGACCGCTGGCGGTGGCGCCGTTGGTGATTCCCTGGTCCTCCGGGACGAGGTAGGAAGTGGCGTCGACGTGGGCGCGCATCGTCAGCGAGCCAAGCTCGACCGGTTCGATGGCGATGTTGTTGATCGTCAGCAAGCGACCGGTCACGTCGACGTGCTTGCCGCCGCCGACGAAGCGCTCCAGGCGGGCGAAGAACCCGGAGAGCTCGAAGTAAGAGCCCTTGAAGGACAACGTCATAGGCAGGGTCGAGAATCCGGCCCCGTTCGCGATTGCGCCCGGAATGACCTTGGACTGGTCGGCCGGCTCGCCATTCGCCGTTGCCGGCTCAGGCGCCGGCGCGGCACTGCCGGTGCTCACATCGATGGACTCGAAGACCACGCCGCTGCCAGCCGCTGCGGAGTCCAGCTGAATCATCAGCGAGCGCATGTCGTCGTCGGCCGGAACGGCCTTGCCGAGTCGCGCGAGAGTCGCGTAGTTGCGGCTATAAGCGGCGCGAGCGCGCTCGTAGCCGGCAATCTCAGCTTGCGTCTGCTGAAGGGTTGCCGCTTGTGCATCGATTTGCGTCTGCAGCTCGGCTGCCTCCTCACGCTTGGGAGTCAGAGCGAGAAACCAGAAGGCCGAGACGGCCGCGGCGGTCACCACGAGGGCGAGAAGTAGGCGATTGGTGGCAGTCATGGCGCTGGAGTGGGAGCAGGAGTGGAAGAAGCGTTGACCGGCTGACCCGCGGCGGACGTAGATCCCGCTGTGGTCGTCGTAGTTCCGGTGGCGGGCGCCGCGCCTGCACCCGGGGCCGCCGGCGGGGTGCCGGCGACCGAGCGCTCGAAGAAGACGACAAGCTCGAAGGCAGGCGGGTTGCCCTTGCCGCACGGGCTTTCGAGGCTTCCGCCGGCGCCGACGGTGGCAGCCTTTGCCGACTTCGCCAGTGAGACGCGAGTGACTCCGCGCACACCACGCAGGCGAGACATTGTTTCGGCCACAGCCGACTGGCCGCTCGTGCAGCCCGTCAGACTAAGCGCCGGCGACGCGATGGCGGCGCGCGTGCTGCCGCCACCACCGCCGTCCTTGGCGAGTGAGCCCTCGAGCTTGCTGAGCGTCACTTCGGCCGGAAGGGCACGCGACACGTCGCGCAAGCCCTGCTCCCAGTCGAAGCGCAGCGCCGCGAGCGACGACACGGTGCTAACGCGCTTGACGGCCATGGCTTCGAAGTCCCCGTAGGGCTTCAGGGCCGCGGCGCGAGCGGTGGCAACCTCGTTCTCGGCGGTGATTCGTGCCAGCTCGGCTTCGCGGTCCTTGACCACGTTGCCGGCGAGAACGTACGCAGCCGTGAAGATCAGAGCGAGGGCGAGCGCACCGAGAACGACGAAGGGACCGACCCCTCCGACCTTTTCCGGCGCGGGAGCAGAGGGCGACTTCACGCGCTTGGGAGCGCTGCGCAATTCCGGCGGGAGGAGGTTGACTGCCTTCATCAAGGAGAGGAGTGAGAGGTGAGTGGAGAGAAGTGAGGCAGCGTTATTGCCGCCTTCGCCTCGGTCATCGGCACTCCCCCGGGCCAGCTTGAGGACCGGAGGAAGGTCTGGACGACTAAGAGGCCTAGAAGAAGTTGCTCAGGTACCAGTCGACGACGACATCGCCGGCGAAGAACCCCGCAAGACCGCCCAGTGCGAGGAACGGACCGAAGGGAATAGCCGTCTTACGGCCTTCTTGTGCACCCTTGCGAGCGATGATCAGCGCGCCGATCAGCGTTCCCGCCAAGAGGGCGACGAGAATCGCCGGCCCTGTGGAGCGGCCGAGGAACAAGCCGAGCACGGCGGCCAGTTTGACGTCGCCCATGCCCATGCCTCCGGGCCTGGCCAAGGCGGCGGCGAGCAAGAAGCCCCCGGCGGCGACAGCCGCGATCAAGTGCTCCACCAGGTGCTCGGGATGCAGTGCCAGCAGCGCTGCAGCCGCGACCGTCCCGATCAGCATCAGCTTGTTCGGGATGATGCGGTGATCGAGATCGATCAGCGTCACCGGCACTAAGAGCAAGACCAATACGACTCCGGTGAGCATCTCGACCGGCGTGGGCTTCAGCAGCACCACGGCGGCCACCAGCACCGCCGTCAAGAGCTCGACAAGCGGATACCGTGCCGATATCGGCGTACGGCAATCGCGGCAGCGGCCGCGCAGCACCACCCACGACAACATCGGGACGTTGTCGAATGCGCGGATCTGCGTGTCGCAGTGCGGGCAGCGCGAGCGCGGATGCACGACCGACTCCCGGCGCGGCAGCCGGTAGGCCACCACGTTCAGGAACGAGCCGAAGATGGCACCGAAGGCGCCCGCGACGAGCGCTCCGCTGGCGAGCAACATGGGCTCCCCCGTCGCGATCAGCGTTGGAGGTTGCGTTCTTCGACGGCGAGCCCCGCAGCCACGGTCAAGCGGTCGGCGTCTGTGACGCTCCCCGCTTCCGGGGCGGTGGCCACCGCGGCACGCGCAACCGGCAGGCCGAGATGCTGGGACAAGCGCTCAGCGAAGCCCGGAATGGCAGAAGCCGGCCCGGTGAGCAACGCTTCCTGAACCGGCTGCGACCCTTCTTGGGCGCGGTAATAGTCGAGGGATCCGCGGATCGCCTCGGCGATGACTCCGGCGCCCTCTTCGAGCACCGACCGAGTCGCACCGACGACGTCGGCGTCCCCTTCGATCTGCTCGAGCGGTGCTTCGAGGCCGACGTAGCCAAGCCACTGCCGGGCGTGTTCGACCGTGAGCGAACGCCGCTCGGCGAGCAAGTGCACAAGCGTGTCGAGGCCGCCGACCGCCGTGCGGGCGAAGAAGACGCCTGTGCAGTCGGCGACGGCCACGTTGGTAAGGCCGGAGACGTTGACGTACAACCGTGCCGGATCGCCGGGCGCGGCCAACGCTCGCACCATCGCGAAGGCAGAAAGGTCGATGCCTTCGACTTGCAGCCCAGCCGCCGTCGCGGCGCTGATCAGCGTTTCCACCATCTCGCGGCGAACCGCGACGATGACCACGCGCGTGCGTGGGCCGGCGGGCGTTTCGACGATCCCGACCTTCTGGAAGTCGAGGATCGCCTCGTCCATCGGCATCGGGATGTGATCGGGCGCTTCGAGCGCAACGGCCGCTTGCAGGGCCTTGTCGTCTAGCTTCGGCGGCAGGTCGAGCGTTCGGACCACGATCCGCTGGTTGGCGACGCCCAGGCGCACCCGCGTGGGGAGCTCATGTTCGGTGAACAAGTCGCGCAGCGCTTGCGTCAGCGCCTCGGCGTCTGCGACCTCGCCGTCGCGCAGGACACCAGGGCGAAGCAGGGTGAGAGCCGCCTTGGTGACGGAGACATGCCCGTTGACGGACACCTCCGCCGCGGCGAGGTGGCTCGGATCCAGGTCGAGCCCGACGATCGAAGACTTCTTGGCTGAGCGCTTGGTGAACACGTCGTTGTCTTCGGCCGTAGCGGGCCGGCCCTTTAGTCCCGAGACGTCAATTCGACGTCTGGATCTCGCGGAAGGAGTTCTGGACGATCCCGGCGGTGCCGTAGGCCTCGATCTGCTCGATGTAATTCGGGTTGTAGACGAGGTTCACGCGGCTGGAGCCCGCATAGATCCCGCCGCGTCCAGACACCTGGATCGAGCCGATGATCGACACGTTACCGTTGAGATGCACGAGGTAGTCGTTCGTCGAGTCGTCGAAGTTCGCGTGGTAGAGCAGTCCGTGGAAGGTCATGTTGCCCCTGAGTTCGATCGGGCCCTTGCCGAACACGACGACGCCGGGCTTCTCCTCGGTGTTGAACACCGCGTTGCTTTCGAAGGTACAGCCGGCCCCCATGTCTTCGATGAAGACGGTTTCACCGGACTCGTCGCCCGCAAGGCTGGAAGGGCAACCGGAAGCGTAGTAATTGCCTTCCGACACCGCCTTTGTCCGCAGCAGGTCGAGCTTGTCTTGGGAAAGAGAATTAGTGGTGCCCGGCGGGGTGTATTGCAGCGTGTCGGGATCGAGTTGCTTGCGCTGCTTGGTGTTGTCGTAGCTGGCACATTGATTCAGGGCTTGAAACCCGGGCGCTTGACAACGCACGTAGACGGGGCCGGCGGTCGCGCTCCACTCCTGCTTAAGCCCGTTGGTGTCAATGAGCGTCTTGTTGCCTTGGTTGGTCGTCTTGAAGTGGTCGGCCACGAGCGTCGCCTTCGGCAAGTTGAGCGGCACCTTCTCGGCCCGAATCAGCGCGACTACCGCGCGTGACTTGAAGCGGGCGGCATTGCTGGGATCCTGCAGCTTTGCTTCGGCGTAGACCCACATCAAGTCGTCGTTGTTGCGGTCATAAGGCGGCTGGCCCTCGACGATCGACTGGTCGTAGAATCGCTCGGCCCCACCCCCGTTGTCGCGGACCTTCGTCGTCCACGTCACCGACCGCTGATCGACTCCCTGAAAAGAAGTGGTGACGGCGACGGGCGTCGGGCAGTCATCGTCGGCCGTAGCCGGGACGCATTGCGACGGATACATCTCCGAAGTCGAAGTGGAGTCTGCACCCGGCCACCGGGTGGAGAGCTGGAAGATCTGGGCTGACAGGACGCCTTCAGATAGCTGGAAGGTCGATTCGCGCTCTCGCTGCTTGCGCGACTGACCCTGCTGCGTGTCAACCGTCGCCGCCACGGACAATCCCACGGTCAGGATCAAAAAAGAAACGAGGATCGCGGTGACCAGCGCGCTGCCGTCCTGCTTTGTGAAGCTTGGAGTCATGGTTAGGGCGTGGTCGGCGGTGGATACTGAAAGGACTTGGTGGCGATTCCCGTGAGGCCCGACGGGTCGGTGACGCGCAGCACGTAGGTGTGAGGATTGGTGTCAGGCGTTGGGTACTGAACTCGAGCGGCGCTCAGCGGGATGCAGCTGGGTGGAAGCGGCGTGAGCTCGCAATCCGGCAGCGTGCTCGGCGGGTCGACGTAGAACTGGTAAGTGAGCAGCTGTCCTTCGGGATCTTCCGAGGAAGAGCCGTTCAAGTCGATGACTCCGCCCGGGAGGGCGAGGACTTCAAATCGAGCGATCGGCTCGCGGTTCTGGTTGCGCAAGAACAAAGCGGTAGCGAGATGCGCTTCACGCGGCGCTGTTCCAGGTGTCGGGTCGATGAACAAGTCAGCACGGACGCGGGCGATGTCTTTACGTGAGTCTTCGTCGGTTGCCGTGATCGCTCCCGCATCGCCGGCGTAGCGGAAGATGGGACGCGTGGCGTCGGCCGTTACGTTTGCCACCGACGATGCGACGACGGTATCGCCGGGGTTCCATCCGGCTCCGGGGCAACTGGTGTCGGCTGGCACAGGCTGCTGCGCCGCAGTAGTCCAAGTCTGGGTTTGCCGCCACAGCGAGCCGTCGGAGGCTCTGAGGCAGTAGCGCACGTTCATGACGTTCGTCTGGTTGAGGGAACCGGCCGTCTTGGTCTCGCCCACGGACTGAAAGATCAGGTCTTGGGGGAGGTTGCGTTTGACCGAACCGGGCAAGGTGAACCCGGTCACCGTCGGGTCGCCGTTGGGCGACGCGAGGTTGCGTAGTTCTCGCGCCATGCGGTCAAGTGACGTGCGTGCGCTTTGTTGTGCTTCGTTGTGTTGCTCGAGCAGCCGTTGCTGGCGCGTGCTGGCTTCGAGCACCGACATCGTCGCCATGAGCACGATAAGCATGATGGTGGCTGCCACGAGGACTTCGACGAGCGTGAACCCTTCTTCGTCTCGGACGCGACTCACGGTACGGTCACCCCCGGGCTGAACGGAGATTCCATGTAGTGAGTGTCAACCGAAGTCACGTAATAGGTGTGCGAAGTCCCATCAGGGTTAGGATCGGTCCAGTTCATCGTCGAGCCGCTGTCGAACCAGCGTGCATGGCGATGGTTGTAGGTCTTACCATCGCGGTAGATGCGGTAGTAGTTGACGCTGTCGCCGAGCGGCCCGGGGTCGTCGGGCGACGGCTTCGACCAAGTCAGGGTCACCCCCGCGCTTCCTGGCACCACGGCGACCGGCGGATAGGGCGCAAGGTTGTCGGCAATGACGGTGATGGGGTCGCTTAGATTGCCTTCCCGCGGTTGACCGAAATTGTCGCTGTCGAAGGCGACGACTTTGTACTGCTGCGGCCCCAGGCTCTTATCCGGCGGGTCGGTGTCGCGACAATAAGTCTTCAATTTGATTTCCAGGCGCGTACATCCTGTAACAACTACGTCTCCGGACGGCGTGACGCGCCGCACCTCGTAGCCAACGATGTCGCGCTCGAGATTCGCGGCCCACTCGATCTCGACATCTTCAAACAAGTTGCGCCCACCGGTGACGCCGGTGGGTTTCACCGGCACAAAGCGGTTGAGCTGGTAGGTGATCTGGCGGGTTGATCCGGAGACGTTGTACTCGTCGTACGCTTCTGCGCTGACTACGTAGGTGCCGTCCACAACCGAGTCGATGTTCCAGAACGCCGTCCAAAGCGTCTTGGCGCCGTCAGGGGTGGGAACAGGGCTTTGGACTGTCCCGTCGAGCATCCAGTTGACGGTTTCGGCCGGCATGGACGTCAGGAATTGCAATTCGACGTTGCTGACGGGCGAAGTCAAGGGGCTCGGCGTCGGGAACTGCGGCGAGGAGATCGAACGGATCGAAGGACCGCCCGCCGCTCCGGGGTTGTTGACGATCGCCGTCTGCGTAGTCGACCTGGCGTAGCCGTTGCGCTCCCAGCGGAGTGTCATGGCGACGCGCTTGTAGTCCTCGGGATTGCGATCGACACGAGTACCGCTGCCGGGGACGGCGCTGCCGGTGCAGTAGGTGCCGGGAGTGGTGACAGCCCGCGCGCCGTCGCTGGTGTCGTCCATCACGCAGACCGCGGTCGTGATCTCGAAGACGACGTTGCGGCGCACGAGCGTGTACTGACCGCCGAGGTCGCTGTCGGCCAGCCCGGGCTGGTTCTGGAGCTCGGTGAGCACCGATGCGTCGGTGAGCTTGTCGTAGGAGATGCCGCGCACCGACTCAGTCAGCTCTCTGGCCAGGGAGGTGCCGGCCTCACGGGCCGCCGTCCTCGCGGTGGTGGCGTTGGCCATGTTCATCAGCGAGAGGGCACCGGCCACGCCGACCAGCAGCACGGTCATGGCGACGAGCACCTCGATGACCGTGAAGCCCGACGTCGACCGCAGCTGGTGGGAAAGGCGCTTCACATTCCCGGGGATCGGCCAGATGGGTCGCGGTCTTGAGCGTGTCGGCATGCGTTGGACGACACGACCAAGCTCGCGCGCAGGTTCTGTCCGCGAATTGCGGCGGAGCGATGCCCGGTTCGATCCTGCCCAGGGCCCGCTCCCGCCGCATTCCGAAGTGTTGCCATCTTTAACGCAAAAGCGGGCCCCGAGGGGCCCGCTTACGTGACTACGTGCTTCTAGAAGAACCGTTTACCACTCGCCGTCGGTACCGCAGCCGCCCTTGGGCTCGACGTTGGTGCAGGAGCGGGTAACGGAGCCGTCCACGGCCTTGGCCACCGTGAATGCGTTGCCCGAGACCGAAGTGACCGTCGCGGAGTAGGCCTGGTCATTACCGGTCGCGGCCAGGCCGGTCTCCGCGATGCCCTCGTTGAGGGCCGGCTCGATGGCGCGAAGCTCAACGGGCCCGCCGGAGTAAGCCTGGTTGTCGGTGTACTGGGTCTCGAAGGCGGTCTGCGCCGTACGCGCGGCCGTCTTGGCTTCCGTGTCCTGCGCCTTGGTGCGCTGGCTGATGAAGGAAGGCAGAGCGATCGCGGCGAGGATGCCGATGATCAGAATGACAACGAGCAGCTCGATAAGAGTGAAACCACGCTCATCAGCAGCGCGCTGGCGGAGCTTATGCAGCATTGAAAGGAGCCTCCTGGGCCTATTTGATATTCAGGAGGCGCGCTCCGCACCCCCATCCGCTCACAGTGATCGACCACCCCCCTGACCAACTTGAGCGACGTTTCGTGGACTGGACACAGGGCGGCCGACACGCGCCGTAAGGCCGCTGTCTGAGGTCCTGTCAGCGTCGGCGCTACCGTCTCCGCCTTGCGCACGCGATTGATTTTGCTCGCCGCTTTGACGGCGGCTCTGTTCGCGATCGGCGTGATGGCGATGCTCACGCCAGTGGAGCAGCAGAGCACCCCAGGTGAGTCGGGATCTCGAGCGCCGTTACGCTCCGGTGAGTCGTCGAGTCCACGCTCGAAGTCCGGCCAGCAGTTGGAAGCCAGGCAGGTGCTTTCGGCCGACCAGCGCGGTCAGCAGGTCGTGGTCGAAGCGGGCCGACCGGTCACGCTCGAAGTCCGCTCGCTTGATCCGGTGTCTGTGCAGTTCGGGGCAGACGGCCCGATCGACGTGGCGGAAAGAAGTGCGCCCGCCGAAGAAGTGGTGCTACTGCAAGACGGTGAGGAGCTGAAGCTCTCGATCGTCGAGCCGGAGCCGGTGCCAGGCTTCGCCCTGGTTCGCGCCCGCGCTCCTAACTAGACGCGGGCGGACAGTGACCGGCGTTCAAGCCCGGGCGGTCACCGACCCGGCGTCACCGCGTCCGTGAACGCGCCTTATTCAGCAGTGTCCGGGCCCGCGACCGGCTCTTGCGCCCGGAACAGACCGGTGCCGCCGCACCAGGGGCAATCGACCTCATGCGGAGTTCCGCCAAGGTTGGAAATCACCATGCCGGTTCCACGGCAGGGAGTGCAGGCGGAGCGGTCCTCGGGCAGCAGCGGTGCAGTAGGCACGCCGCCCACGCTAGCGAACGCACGCCTTACATCAGCTGGCCCTGAGCGCTTCCAACGACTTTTCATCGCCTGGCGTCAGGATCGCCCGGCGAAAGATCAAGCCATGCCGGGCGGTGCAAACGACGTTCGAACCCGGGGATCCACGGCCGCCGCGACAATCCTCGGATTGGCAGGCTTGTCTCCGGGCAAGTGCCGGCGCATCACTGGAGAGACTTCCCGGTCGGTGATCGGCTTGAGCACCCCGAATGCCTTGAAGGCGTGTTCGGCGGCCACGACGTCGGTCACTACCGCGAGTACCCCTGGGATGACCGGAACGCCGTGCGGCGAGCGTTCCGCAAGCTCGTGCAACCACTTGGCGTCAAAGTGACGCTTCATCTGCTCCGTAGCGAGCGGGACGGTGAAGAGCAAGGCAAGGTTGGGGACTCCGGCGGAGCTGTCTTGCAGCCCCGGCAACACGGATCCGTTGCGCGAGCTCCACAGCCAGCCCTCGATGCCCTCTTCTTTGGGAACGACGATGTTCCCGGCAAGGCGCCGCAGGACGACGAAGCGCCCGTGATCGTTCTTCGGGGCACCGCCGTGCTCCACAGCGGCCAGCTCGACCAAGCCTGCGGGAAGGGTCAACGACTCTCGCAGCACGCCGGGTTGGACGAACGTGATTTCTGCGCCTTCGAGCCGGATGTGGCCACCCTGGCGGCGGCGCCAGCCCTTGCCGGATTGCAGCTGGATTGTCAGTTGTCGTGTAGGAACGGACATCTGCCTGCATGATCGGCAGCCGCGCCCAAACCCATAGTGAAGCCTGATTTCGCTAGCCGCCCGAACGACGGCGAACTGCGGTTGCGCTTTGATCCAGCCGGCTGGCGTCAGCCAGTCGAGAGTCAGTCCGGCGGAGGGCCGAACACACGCGCATCAGTCGCGTCCACAAGCGCCGCTGTGTCGGCGTGCTTTTGCACCACGAAGTAGCGGTCGTGTTCCTCGACCACGTCTTCGTATTCAGGCAGGTTGTGGTCGGGGAAGACGAGAAACCGCCGCGACGACGCGCGGACCTGCTCGTATTCGGCGAAGGTGACTTCGATGATGTCGCTACAAGTACTGGTCCCGCACTCGCAGACGAACGGGACGAGCTCAGGCCGGTGCGGTAGGTGATCGAGATCGCGGCGCAACGCCTCGTTGATGTCCCTGAAACGACTCTCGTTGCGCGAGACGCGCAGTGTCCGCTCGTCAGCCACGACAAGCCGATGCTACTGCTTCGTCGGTACTCGGGATCGCGCCGCAACGCTCGTCGAGCACGGCAGGCGCTTCCCGCAGGGAAGAAGTGATCAGCAGCGGCTGACCGAGTAGCTCCGAGAGAGCGAGCCGCCGCTCCGCGCACGGCTGTCCGGACGCTGCGGCCGCCGCAAGCCGCCGCATCCTGGCAGTGCCCGCCAGGATGCGCCCGTCGGCGGGGGGAGTGTGCAGTGTGCCCTCGATGTTGAGCCAGATGTTTCCCCAAGCCGCTTCCAAGACGTCGCCGTTGCTGTCTACGAGCAAAGGCACCGCGCCGAGCTCGCGCGTGAGCGCCTCCAACAGCCGGCGGTCGGCCCACTTGTGGCTACCCAATCCGCCCGGAAGGGTGACCGCAGCGAGGCGGACCACAGCGTCCTGCGGCGGTGGTAGCGGCGCAATCTGGAGCTCGATCGCCAGTTCGCCGGAGCGAGGGACAGCGAAGATCCTCAGCCGTGCATCGCCAGCGGCGGTCCCAGCCGCTTGCGCCCGAGCTTCGAGCGACTCCGGCAGGTTGAAGCCGTAGAGCTGTTCCACGCTTCCCGCCATCCGCGCCCGGTGAGCGCCGAAAGCGAACAGCTCACCGTCACGGACGAGCACGGTCTCCATGACTCCGCGTTGAGGATCCGGCCGGGACGGCATCGTGTGGCGCCGGACCTCGTCTGTGAGCGCCGAAGACCACGGCGACGGCGGCTGCTCGACGCCGCGGACGTCACTCGTTTGCGTTGCTTGCGCGGGCGCGGGCGGACGCAATGTGCCACCGACGGCCCGGATGAGAGGACTGGCCTTGGCAAGCGCTTCCTCCAGCTCTTTCTCCGGATCCGAGTCGGCCACGATGCCGCCTCCGGCACCGAGCCAGATCTCGCCGTCGCTGATTTCAAAGGTGCGGATGCCGACCGAAAGCTCGACGCCCGCCGACGGGCTGAAATAGCCCAGCGCACCGGTGTACAGCTCCCGGCCGGTTCCTTCGAGCTCGGAGACCAGCTTCATCGCCTGGACTTTTGGCGCCCCGGTCACCGACCCCGGCGGAAAGGTGGCGCGCAACAGTTCGCCGTCGCGGGTCCCGGGCCGGAGCTGTCCCTCCACGTTCGAAACGAGATGCCAGATCCCGGGATGCGCTTCCGCTCGCGGTTGCCGCTCCGCCACCACGCTCGCGAACTCGCTGATGCGGCCCAAGTCGTTGCGCATCAAGTCGAGAATCATCACGTGCTCGGCCGCGTCTTTTGCAGAGGAGATGAGCTGCTCGCGTGCCGTCGGCGACTCTTCCTCAGATCCGCGCGGCACGGTGCCCTTGATCGGACCGCTGACCACGTGCCCGCCACTTCGCCGCAAGAAGAGCTCAGGCGACAACGAGACCAATCCGCCGGAGGGATGTGAGAACACCGCTCCATAAGCGGGCGTGGTGGCAGCAGCACCTCTCAGGAACATGCCGATCGGGTCGCCGTCAGTTAGACGTACACTCAGCCTCAACCCGAGGTTGACTTGAAAGAGCTCCCCGGCGTGGATGCGGTTCACCGCTTCGCGTACCGCCCACTTGTGTCCGGCCACGCCCGGCGGCGTGAGCTCAAAGGCGAGCGGAGCAGCATCGGCGGAGCGGCTAGAAGTCTGCGCCTCGACCCGCACGGAGCGCCGCCCTTCCGGGCTCAGCGCGTCCAGGCACGACAGCAGTGCATCTACACGCGCGCGCAGGCGCGGTGATTGAGGGTCATCGAGGCTTTCCAGCCACCAGCGCCCATCGACGTCCAACCGGAGCAGATGGTCGTAATAAGCCAACCGCCAATCCGCGACCGGAACTGGTCGCGGCGGCCGTGGCGGGAGCTGCTCGACTTGCTCGCCGACGCCATAGCCGAGATAGCCGAACCAGCCGCCACCGATGACTGCGGATGCCCGCTCTGCCGGCTCGTGAGCGTCCAGGAGGGCGAAGGGGTCACCCGGCGCCGTCCGTATCTCGATGGGATTGGCTCCGATGATCGCCCCTCCCCCGCCCCAGCGACCCACGAGCGCAAAGGCGTGCGGCTCATCACGCACGGCGTCGAGCACGCCGAATGGATCTGCGGTCAAATCGAGTTCGCACCGTTGAGCCACTGCGGGCGGCATACCGCTCAAACCATGGCAGGGTGCTGCGCGTCGTCATTGCCGTTGCCGAGTCGCGCGTTCCGGCCCTGTCTGCGCCGCCCGAACTGCGTCTACGCTCCCCGCAGTGGACGGCGCTGACCACATGTCCTCTGACGCCACCGTGGCAGAAGTGCGGCTGTTGGACGCCCTGTTCGCCAACGCCACGCTGGGCATGGGTTGGTGGGACGAGCAGTTGCGCTTCAAGCGCGTCAACCAGGTGCTGGCCGACATCAACGGCCTGCCTGTCGACGAGCACGTTGGGCGCCGTATCAGCGAAGTCCTGCCCGGAGCTGTCGGCGCTCAAGTCCAAGCGCAGCTACAAGCCGTGATGAGCAGCGGCGAAGCGCTGTATGACGTGGAGGTCGGTGGCGAGACGCCGGCCGCTTTCGGTCAGCAAAGGCGCTGGATTGCGCACTACTTTCCCGTTGTCGGACCCGACGGACGTCCCGAAGGCGTCAGCGCTGCGGTAGTCGAAGTCACGACGCAACGTGCCGCCGCGACGCTCGCGCGCGACGAGCGCAGAAAGAGCCAGCTGGTGGCTGCGGAGGTGCGGGCGATCTATGCCGCGCTTCCGCTCGGCGTCGCCTTTTTGAGCCCGGATCTGCGGTTTGTCCGGGTCAACCAGGCGCTCGCCACGATGAACGGTCGAGCTATCGGCGAGCACCTCGGGCGTTCTCTGGGCGACGTTCTCGGGCCGCACGCTCAAACCGCCGAGAAGCTCATGCGCCAGGTGCTCGAGGCCCAGGAAAGCGTCGACTTCTCGGTGGAAGTTCCCGACGCGGACCACGACGGCGAAACGCGCTCGTTCGAGGGGACGTATTTTCCCGTGTTCCTTCCCGGGGGCGACCTGCTGGGTGTCGGCACCGTGGTGCGCGAAATCACCGACCGCCGGCGCGAAGAGCGCGAGAAAGCCGGGCTACTTCAGGAGGCGCTAGCCAGCCGGGCGCAGTCGCAAGCCATGCAAGCGCGCGCCGAACTGGCTTCGGCCGAGGCGCGCCAAGCCGGCGAAGCGGCGGAGGCGGCACGTAGCGAGCTCGAAGCCGCCGCCCGCCGCGCGACGTTCCTGGCTGAAGCCGGTCGCCGCCTGGCGAGCTCGCTCGATTACGACGAAACCCTCGCGGCGGTGGCGCGCAGCGCCGTGCCGGAAATCGCCGACTGGTGCGCGCTGTCGCTGGTCGAGGCCAACGGCCGCATTCGCGTCGCCGCGCTGGCCCACCAGGACCCAGCGCGAGAGAAGCTCGCTTGGGAACTGCTCGAGCGCTATCCCGTCGCACCAGACGCCCCCCACGGGACGCCAAACGTGGTGCGGACCGGAGAACCTGAAATCGCCGCGGACGTCCCGCAAGAGTTGCTTGCCAACGCCGCCCAGGACGCCGACCATCTTCAACTGCTCCAAAGCTTGCAGCTGCACCACTACGTCATCACTCCGATCAAGGGACCGGAGGGAGTGCTCGGAGCGCTCTCTTTCGTGCTCGGTGAATCGGGCAGGCGCTTCGCCGGCGAAGACATCGAGCTCGCCCAGGCGCTTGCTTCCCGCGCCGCTCTGCATGTCACCAACGCGCGCCTGTACGCCGAGCGCGAGCATGTAGCCGCGACCCTGCAGGCCAGCCTGCGCCCGCGCGCTTTACCCGCGATCGCGGGGCTCGACTTGGGTGCCGGCTTCCGGTTGCCGGGTGGCGAGACCAGCGTCGGCGGTGATTTCTACGACGTCTTCCACAGTGGCAGCGGCGTTCCGACGGTAATCATCGGCGACGTGTCGGGCAAAGGACCGGAAGCGGCATCACTAACGACGCTCGCCCGATACACCCTACGCACGGCCGCGATGCTTTCTTCAGATCCGGGACACAACCTCGGCCTGCTCAACCGCGCCCTCAACGAGGAAGCCGGAAACGACCGTTTTTGCACGGTCGCCTATGCAAACGTCTACCCGGACGGCAACGGGGCAGCGCTGCGGGTTTCGAGCGCCGGGCATCCGCCGGCGCTGCGTGTGGGCGTCGATGGGTCAGTTGAAGCCCTGGAGGGCGGCCGCGGCCCGATCGCGGGCGCCATCCTCGCCGCCGAGTTCGCGGAAGCGCGATTCCACCTCGCACCAGGAGAGGCCGTCGTCTTCTACACGGATGGAGTCACCGAAGTGCGGACGGGAGACGTCACGCTCGGCGACCGAGAACTGGTCAAGACGCTGCGCCGGATGGCGGGCAGCCCGGCCCAAGCGATGGCCGACGCCGTGCTTGAACACGCACTCGCCTTGCAAGCAGGCAAGCCACGCGACGACCTTGCCGTCCTCGTCGTCAAAACCCAGGCAGCGCTTCCAGATCAGCTCGATCGATCAGGCGCCTGAGCCGGCGTCGACACGCAGACCGCCCCGCAGCCCCGCCCCGCCCCGCCCCGCCCCGCCGACATGCCTCAAGCCGACGTATACGCGCTCCTGCAACTCCTCGGCGCCGTGCTCATCCTCGTCGCCTTCATCGCCGTGCAGCTCGGGCGCACCGATCCTCGCTCGTACTTCTCGCTGACGCTCAACCTTGTGGGTTCAGCCCTGCTGGCGTGGCTGGCTTTCGAAGACAGCCAGTTCGGGTTCCTGTTGCTCGAGTTCGTTTGGGCGGTCGTGTCGGGTTGGGGGCTCGGGCAGCGCTTGCTGTCCCAGCGAAGCGCGCCCTGAGCCGACGCTTCGTCCTCGCCGTCGTCGTGACGGGCGAGATCGATGGCCGTGGTTTACGTCGTCGCCGCCGAGCTGACGTTCTATAGACTGAAGCCTATGGAGCTCGAACTGGAGCTTGCCCCGAAGAGCAAGCGCTCGAAAGGCGAGATCTGTTGTGAGCCGGTCGTGTTTCCGGAGGTCGATGCGGAGAAGGCGCGGCGGCTGGCGCTCGTCGGTAAGGCGCTCAGCGATCCGATCCGTATCCAGTTGTTGGACGTGTTGCGCAGGCACGCCGGCAAGGCGTGCGTGTGCGAGCTGGTCCCGCTATTCGACGTCTCGCAGCCAACCGTCTCTCACCACTTGAAGGTGCTCCGCGACGCTGGGCTGGTGGGCTCGGAGAAGCAGGGGTTGTGGGTCTACTACTACGTGCTCCCGGGCGCGCTTGACGAGCTCACCAGCTGGCTGAGCTAGCTGCCAATGACTGCCATTGCACCAGGAGACGACATGAGCAAAACACGCATCGGCATCAACGGCTTCGGCCGCATGGGTCGCCTTGGGTTGCGCGCCGCGTGGGGATCGCCCAACCTGGAGTTCGTGCACGTCAACGAGCTCAAAGCGGACGCCCATACCTCCGCGCACCTTCTGACCTTCGATTCCGTTCACGGCCGCTGGCCTCACGACGTGCGAGGCGACGGCGAACAGCTCACCATCGACGGCACCGCGCTCAGCCATTCAAGCCATGCCACGCCCGGCGACGTGCCGTGGGACGAACTCGGAGTCGACGTGGTGCTCGAATGCTCGGGCAAGTTCAAGACCCTCGAAACGCTCGCTGCGTACTTCGAGCGCGGGGTTCGCAAAGTGGTCGTTGCCGCCCCAGTCAAGGACGATCGCGCGCTCAACATCGTCATGGGAGTGAACGACGACTCCTACGACCCTGATGTCCACGACATCGTCACCGCGGCGTCTTGCACCACGAACTGCCTGGCGCCGGTCGTCAAAGCGATTCACGAGGGGCTCGGAATCCGGCACGGCCAGATCACCACGCTGCACGACGTCACGAACACTCAGACCATCGTCGACGCCCCCCACAAAGACCTCCGCCGAGCCCGCGCGGCCGGCATGTCGCTTATCCCCACCACGACGGGATCGGCTACCGCGATCGGCCTTATCTTTCCGGAGCTTCAAGGCAAGCTCGACGGCCTGGCGGTCCGCGTGCCGCTACTCAACGGCTCCTTG
>JADDQZ010000039.1 GCA_016781085.1 Actinomycetota bacterium | reverse complement strand
GCCGGTGAGAAACGGCTCGGATGCCTTCCACATGGACGCGCAGATTCCGAGGAAGCGGACCCAGTCGGCACCCGCTCCCGGAGACCAGCGCTCGAGCGCTTCCAGTGCGCGCGGCAGGTCGGCGGACATCTCAAGCATCGAGCCGTCAGCGAAGCGGTAGCGCGTCACGGGCTCGACGCGCAACAGTTCGAGCTCTTCAGACAAGGGCGCTCCGGTATCGCCGAACAGCGACTCGAGCACCCAGGGCATGGTCAGAAGCGACGGCCCCGAGTCCCAAGTGAAACCGTCGAGCTGCACGCGCCCGCACTTGCCGCCGGGCGCCGGGCCTTGTTCATAGATCGTCACGCAGTGGCCGGCGTGCGCCAGCCGGATGGCGCACGCGAGGCCCCCGACCCCGGCCCCCACGACAGCGATCCTCATCGCCGGCGCAGTCCTGAGAAAGTGGTGCGACCGGCGAGCGGGATCTCTGCTAGCGGTGGCCCAGCGAGCGGTGCGCCGGCGAGCGGCATCCCGCCGAGCGGCAAGCCGCCGTGTCGCTTCACTCGCGCGCGCAGCGCAGGCGCGGCGAAGGCGCCCATCGCCGTGCCGCCGGCCAGGGCCACCACGGGCTTTTTCCACAGCACCAGGTTGGCGAACGACTCGCCCAGCCACGTCCAGCCGTACAGCAACAGCGCGTCGTCGTCGGAAGCCGTCGGGGCGTCATTTCCGTCGATCGCCGACCACGCCGCGAAGACGCCTAAGCCGGTCGCGAACCAGCCGAGGAAGTTAGAAGCCGGAATTCCCTCGTAACGGCCGCCGTCCGGCCAGATCCAGTACCCGTCGGCCGCCATCCGCGGATCGAGAAAGACGTCCCAGGCGGTGAGCGCACCCGCCGCCGCCGCGATCCGCGCGGGAAGGCGCGAAGTCAAGTGCCCCGCGAGCACCCACGAAGGCCGCGCCATCATCGCCCACGCTCCTGCGGCGAGCACCGGGACGCCACCGATGCGCGGACCCAATTGGCTTGTGTAGGAGTAGTGCCCGAACGGCTTGCCCGTCGCCACGCCGTGGAGCTCCGCGCCGAAGCCGACCACGCCCGCCGCCGCCACGCTGCCGGCTCCGCGGCGCCAGCCTCGTGCCTCGACCGCCTCGACCAGCGACGTGATCAGCATCGTCCCCACGAGGGCCCGCGTGTGCCCCGGCGTGCGTCGTTCGCGCAGGACTCCGTAAGCAACTTGCGCACCGGCCAGGCCGCCCAGCAGCGCGCGCCCCGCTTTCACTCGTAGACGATCAGATCGGGTCGCGGACGCATCTTCATGACCTGACGCGGACTCATCAAGTCGATGTCTTCGCGATAGAACAGCTTGTAGCCGAGGTGAAAGCCGCGCGGCGTGCTCTGTGCGAAGCCGTCGTACTTGGCTTTCTTGATCGTTTGTCCACCGAAGCCGTCGACGTTGAGGACCATGGCAAGCCGGTCGCGGAGCTTGAGTGTCTTCTCGTCGATCATGTCTTCGGTGAACTGATGGATGACGAATAGCTTCTGCGGGAGGTCGTGCTTCTCGCTGAGCATGTCTAGCCACGCTGAAGTTGCGTTGACTTCACGCGATGTGACCGTGCCAATCACCTGGCCGGGAACTTGCCCAGCCGTCACACGCCACTCGGGATCGAGCGCGAGACCGACGTCGGGCTCCTTGAGCCACTTGCGCAGTTTGAGTGTCTCGGTGAAGAAGTCGGCGCGGCCGGGCTGGATGTCGAGCAACAGCAGCCCGTCGTGGCGGCGGGCGGCTCGCAGGTAGCGGCGGATCACCTGGTCGGTCTGCCGGGCCCGATACATGCCATCGGTTCCCGGAGCTGCCTGTGCGGTTACCGCGATCAGTTCGAGCACCGGCATGATCGGCTTCTTGCCACGCTCGTAGGGCTCGATCTGCTTCTTCAACCGCCGGGCGGCGGAATCGGGCGTACCGATTCCCAGCTCGCCGAGCTCGTCGTCTTGCGGGGCGCCGTAGAAGCCGACCATGCGGTAATCCGGGAGCAGTCGGCGGCCGCCGCGACCGGGGAGCTCGGGGGGCGGAGTGGGAGTGGGAGTTGCGACCGCCGCGCGCTTCTCCCCTTCGGAGGAGTTGCCGCAGCCGCTCAAAGCGCTTGCGGCCAGCCACGTCACGCCGAAGAGCGCAAGCAATCCGGCCACCGCCATCACTCGGCGACGACGGTAGACCTCAGGGTCAGAAGCTGGGGGACGAGAAGATGGAGGCGTCACGACGGTGGCATAGCGTACGCGGGCGCTGCCACCGCGAGCTTTCTGCGTCCACCGACGATTGCTCTGCCGGCGCGCGACCCGTAGCCCTCGCGCTCGATTTGGCGCAGGATCTCCCGATACATGACCGCTGCTGCGGCCACCGCCCGACGTCCGCTTGAGAGAAGACCGATGCCCGCCAGGCCCTCGTCGTACAAGCGGTCGGCGCGGGCGATCTGGTTGCGCAGCAGGTATTCGCGACAGCCTGGCTCCAGCGAGCCGCCGAACCGCTCGAGGGTGGTTTGGGCGAGATAAATGCGGCCGTTGCCGTAGTCCTCGTCGATGTCGCGGAGGATGTTCGTGCGCTGCATGGCCATCCCCAGTGCCACCGCCGCACGACTCGAACGGACACCTCCGTCGTGCGTGCCCAAGAGCGCGGTCATCAACAAGCCGACGGTCCCGGCGACGCGGTAGCAATAGAGGTCGACCGCGTCTTCGTCGGCGAAAGTAGTCGGCGCCAGGTCTTGTCGCATGCCCGCGCAGAAGTCCCGCATGGCGTGGCGCGGAAGTGCGTGACGGCGGTCGAGTCGTTCGAGCAGTTGACTTTCTCGTGATGTCGGCAGCTCTCCGTCGCACCACGCCTCGACCCCCCGTATCCGCTCCAGCGCTTCGGGGTGCCGGTGATCGACGAGGTCGTCAAGGGTGCGGAAGACGAGGTACAGCAGGTAGACGTCGTCGCGAATTGGCTTCGGCAGCAGCCGGCAAGCGATCGCGAACGTGCGCGCCACCTGCTGCGTGACTTGGCGCGCCTCCAGCAAGGTGGGATCCGCGCTCACCGGCCCGCTCCCATGCGCGGCCGCAATCCATGATCGGCGGCCACCAGGTCGGCCGTGACTTCCGCTCCCATCAACACGCCCGGAATGCCGGCGCCGGGATGGGTCCCTCCGCCGACGAAGTAGAGCCCGCGCAGTTGTCGGTCGCGATTGGGCTGGCGGAAGTAAGCCGATTGCTGCAACGTCGGCTCTAGCGCAAACGCGTTGCCGGACACCGCTCCGAGCTCGCGCTGAAAGTCCACCGGTGTCATCCGATGCTCAACCGAAATCGAGGCGCTCAAGCCGGTCAACCCAAAAGTTCGCTCGAAGTCGGCGATTAGAGCGTCGCGGAGTTCGTCCGAAGCGGTCTTCCAGTCGATGTCGGCGCGCAAGTTGGGAACGGGCAGCAGAACCGCGATCGAATCCCCTTCGCCGGCCGCCATGCCCGGCTCTGTCCGGTTGGGAGCGTGGATGTAAGTGGAATACGACGTCGGAAGCTCCTTGCCGCGCGTCACCGCGGTGATGAACTCGCGGTAGTTCGACGACACCATCAGGGTGTGGTGCAGAAGCTGCGGGAAGCGCTCGCGCGTTCCGAGGTAGAGCAGAAACGCCGACATCGTCGGAACCAGCTTGCGCCGGGGGGCGGAGCGCCCGACGAGCTCGTGCGTGCGCAGAACGTCGGCGTTGGAGATCACGAGATCCGCGGGCAGCCGCTCACCGCCGCGCGTGACGACGCCCGTGACTCGCCCGGCGGAATGCTCTATGCGTTCCACGCCCTCGCCGCAGCGGACGTCGAGCGGCCGCGCCATCGCCTCGACAAGGGAATAGACACCGCCGTCGGCGTACCAGCCGCCGTCCATGACTTGCAGGTAGACGAGCGCGCCGTAGATCGCCGGCACCCGATACGGGTCGCCGCCGATGAACAGCGAGTGAAACGAGAACGCCTCCCGCACGCGCGGGTGCTCGAAGAAGCGCGAGACGAAGGAATACAGCGGCCGGGCGGCGTCCAAGCGGAGCATTGTCGGAAGCAGTCCTGCGAAATCGCGCGCGGAAAGAAACGGCTTGCGCCCGGCCGCCAGGATGCCGTGCTCGTAGATCGGCTTCAGCGCGGCGAGGAAGGGCTCGAGCTGGGCGGCGTCCTTGGCGGAGAACTTCGCGATCTCCGCGCGCAGCTTGTCGCGGTCGTCGTAGAAGTCGAAGGACTCGGTTTCCGAAGACCAGTAGATCCGGTACATCGGATCGAGCCGGCGTAGCGTCACCTCGGAATGAAAGTCCATACCACCGGCCGCGAAGGCGTCTTCGAGCACCCACGGCATGGTGATCAGCGACGGGCCCGTGTCCCAGGTGAAGCCGCCATCGCGCAACTGGTAGGCCCTGCCGCCCGGCTTGTCGCGCGCTTCGATCACCGTCACGTCGTGACCTTGGCCCTGTAGGCGCAAGGCCGCCGCGAGGCCGCCGAGCCCGGCTCCGATCACAACGGCCTTCATCGCTGGTCCCTCCAGCCGAGCGCGATGTCGGTTATGAGCACTTTCATCGCAAGTGCCTTCCGCCGAGCTCGTGGACCGACGTCGAACCAGTCAGCCACGTGGCGATCCGCAGTTGCTCGAGGATCGTGTGAATCGCTTCTTCGACGCGATCGGCCTGCGCGGCGAGCAGGAACATCCGCGCCAGCCCCGCGGCGCTCGCCCCGAGGGCAAGGCATTTCGCCACTTCAACTCCGTCGCGCAAGCCGCCGGAAGCGATCAGCGGGAGCCCCGGCGCAGCAGCGCGCGCCTCGCCGATCGACTCGGCCGTACTCACGCCCCAGTCGGCGAAAGCGGCCGCCACGCTACCGGCGCGCGAGTCGCGCCTGCCTTCGACAAGCGCCCAATTGGTACCCCCGGCGCCGGCCACGTCAATAGCGGCAACGCCCGTCTCCTGCAAGGCGACGAAATCGTCGAAATCCATGCCGAAGCCGACTTCCTTGACCACCACCGGCCGGGGAGCCACTCGCGCGACGGCCGCGGCGACGCCTTCTATCACTCCGGCCCAGCGTGGCTCCCCTTCAGGCTGCACGGCTTCTTGTAGCGGATTCAAGTGAATGCAAAGGCCGTCGGCATCGAGCATCTCCACGAGCTTCTCGGCAGCCCAAGCCCCTTCCCGCCCCTTGATCTGCGCCGCCCCGAGGTTGCCGAGCAGCAGCGGCGGGCGAAGTCCTTCGGCTGGGAGGTAGGTCGGCAGCAGTCCCGGGTCGTCGAGCAAGCGCCGGCCCGAGCCGAGCACGAGCCCGACGCCCAGGCCGGCGGCGGCGCGAATCAAACGCCGGTTGATTTCGGTTGATTCGGCTGTTCCGCCGGTCATCGCGGAGACGATCAGGGGCGCGCTCAGCGACCGGCCCAGGAGTACGGTCCGCAAAGAAACCGCTTCGAGGTCGCTTCCCGGAAGGGCGCGGTGGCGCAACCGGACCGTCTCGAGGCCGGT
>JADDQZ010000010.1 GCA_016781085.1 Actinomycetota bacterium | reverse complement strand
AACCAGGAACTCGATGCTCGACTTTCAGATCCCCCGAATCACGTCCGAGTCGATTGAAGCGAACCGCGGTCAGTTCGTCGTCGAGCCGCTTGATCGCGGCTTCGGCTACACCTTCGGCAATTCTCTGCGCCGGGTGCTGCTCGCTTCGCTTGCCGGTGCGGCCGTGACCACCGTGAGGATCGAGGGCGTCGCACACGAGTTCTCGACGATCGAGGGCGTCACCGAAGACGTCACCGACATCGTCTTGAATCTCAAGGGCGTCGTCTGCCGCATGCACTCCGATGCGACAGAAATCGAGGCACCGCTTGTCGTAACCGGGGCGGCCGAGATCACCGCGGGGAGCATCGATCTTCCGGCGGGCGTCGAAGTGCTGAACCCTGAGCATCACATCGCAACGCTCGATGAGGGCGCGCGCTTGGAGCTCTACCTGACGATTGGGCGCGGCCGCGGGTATCGCGCGGCCGAAGACAACAAGTCGTCGGATCAGCCGATCGGCGTGATCCCGATCGACTCGGTCTTCTCGCCGGTGCGCCGCGTGGCGTACAACGTCGAGCAAGCCCGCGTCGGTCAGCGCACCGACTACGACCGGCTGACCATCGACATCGAAACCGACGGTTCGATCGAGCCGGCAGCCGCAATGCGCGAGGCGGCTGAGATCCTCATCTCGTCGCTTTCGATCTTTACTGACGCCGACCGCATCGAAGAGCTGCGCGCCACGCGTGGACCGGCGGCTGCGCTCGAGAACGGCAATGGCAACACCAGCGCGGCACTCGCGGGGGTGACCGGGGGCTCCCGCGGGGCGATGGACGAGATCCTCATCGAGGAGCTCGAGCTCGGAGTTCGCTCGTACAACTGCCTCAAGCGCGCTGGCATCCAGACGGTTTCAGATCTCATGGCCAAGTCCGAGGGCGAGCTGGCCGCCATCCCCAACTTCGGTAAGAAGTCGATCGACGAGGTGCAAGAGACCCTCTCGCAACGCGGCCTCGGGCTCCGCCAGGACTAGGCCTCGGCCCGTCCGGTAACGTTGCCCCCCCTTCACCATGCGCCATCAGAAGACTCGCCACAAGCTCTCTCGCACAACCGCGCACCGGAAGGCGCTGCTCGCCAACCTGTGCGTCGAGATCATCGATCACGAGCGGATCAAGACCACCGAAGCCAAGGCCAAGGCCCTCAAGCCGGAGATCGAGAAGCTCATCTCGCTCGCACGCCGTGGCGACTTGCATGCGCGCCGCCAAGCGATTGCGACGCTCCAGCACCCCGACAAGGGTGTGGTCCACAAACTCTTCGAGGAGATCGCACCCCGTTACGCCGAGCGGCCGGGTGGTTACACCCGCATTCTCAAGCTCGGGCCGCGGATGTCTGATTCCACGGAGATGGTTTACATCGAGCTCGTCTAGAAGGGGAGCCGCGGCACGTACGCCGCGGTGAGGCTGGGCGCGTGGTCGCCAAGCTCACACTTGAGTACGACGGCGGCCCGTTCGAAGGTTGGGCGGCGCAGCCGGGCAAGCGGACGATCTCGCAGGAGCTCACCGCGGCACTGAGCACGGTGCTGCGGCGGGAAGTGTGCCTGGCCGTGGCAGGTCGAACCGACCGCGGCGTGCACGCGTTGGGACAGGTCGTCTCCTATGAAGGCTCACTGCCGCGCTTGCGCTCGATCAATGCGGTTCTCCCCGCCGCGATCGCGGTGAAGTGCGCTGAAATGGCTCCCGACGGCTTCTCCGCGCGACATGACGCCCGCAGCCGTACATACGTCTACCGCGTTTTGCCGCGCGTGTCGCCTTCACCTTTGCACCGCGGGCGCGCGCTGTGGTGGTCTCACCGACTCGACACGTCGGCCCTTGAGGCTTGCGCAGCGCTGTTGCGGGGAAGTCGCGACTTCACCGCCTTTACGCCGAGCCAGACCCATCATCAGCGCTTTGAGCGCCAGGTGTTCGACGCGGCATGGCAAGCCGAGGGCGAGCTCTTGGAGTTCTGGATCGAAGCGGACTCGTTCATGCGCCACATGAACCGGGTGCTTGTCGGGACGATGCTCGACGTGGCGGGCGGTCGTTCCACCGTCGCGGACTTCGCCCGGCTGCTCGGGGGGCGGCCGCGCTCTGAAGCAGGAGTGACAGCGCCGGCGCACGGCCTTTATCTCGCGAGTGTCTCGTATTGATGCCCCGGCGTAACGGCTTTGCGTCATCTGGGCCGACGTCACGTGACGCTCACAAGATGCAGTGGCGGCTGTGACTATGCTCAAGCGCCTATGCGGGTGCTGCTGACCAACGACGACGGGATCCACGCCGAAGGAATCCAGTCGCTCCGACGAGCACTGGTGCAGGTACCGGGCATCGAGCTATCGGTTATCGCGCCGGACACCAACCAGTCCGCGACTGCTCGATCCATCACCACGCGGCGTCCGATCTGGGTGGAGGAAATCGACTTCGGCGACGGCACGGCCGGTTACGCGATCGACGGCACCCCGGTGGATTGTGTCCGCTTCGCTGCGCTCGGTCTTATCGATGAGTTCAAGCCTGATCTCGTCGTTTCGGGCATCAACCACGGCTTCAACCTAGGCGACGACATCACTTATTCCGGCACGGTCGCCGCCGCCTTCGAAGGCGTGCTGCTCGGCGTCCCGGGCATCGCCATATCGCAGCAATCGGTCGCGCGTGAGATGGATTTTCGCCTTGGGCGCACTTTCGACTTCAGCAACGCCGCCGCCTTCGCCGCACGCCTCGTCGACGAGATCGAAGACGTACCGCTGCCTGATGGCACTCTGCTCAACGTGAACGTCCCCGCCGGGGATCTCAGCGGGGTGGAAGTGGTGCGGCTGGGTAAGCGCATCTACCGCGACTCGCTTTCGGTGGTCGAGGAAAGCGACACTCCGGGCCGCAAGCTCTACCGTGTCTACGGCGATCAGCCGGACTATCACCGCGAGCCAGGCACCGACATGTCGGCGATCGCGGACGGTCGCATCGCAGTGACCCCGCTGCACTTCGACCTGACCGACCGTCCCGGGATCGAGACGCTACGCGGATACGACCTCGGTGCGTTGCTGGCGCCCGTGGCCGGCGGCCTGGAGTCGTGAGGCCCTCCGCGGACTTCAAGCGATGAGCAGCGGCGCCGAGGACACGGCGGAGCGCGCGGCGGAGCTCCGGCGGCTGATCGAGCATCACAACCACCGCTACTACGTCCTCGACGATCCAGAGATCGGCGACGAGCAATACGACGCAGTGCTCGACGAGTTGCGCCGTCTGGAGGAGTCTCACCCCGAGCTCGCCACTGCGGATTCTCCGACTCAGCGCGTGGGAGGCCAACCGGTCTCGCGCCTGAAGAAGATCACCCACGCGCGGCCGATGTACTCACTGGCCAACGCCCGCAGCGAGGAAGAGTTGCGCGCCTGGATAGGGCGGATGCGCAATCACTTGGCCCGCGAAGGCATCGAGGAGCCGCAGTTCGCTTACGTCGCCGAACCGAAGATCGACGGCCTCGCGATTTCGTTGCTGTACCGCGATGGCAAGCTGGCTTACGGAGCGACACGCGGAAACGGCGAGGTGGGGGAGGACGTCACCCACAATCTGCTCACCATTGCCTCGATTCCCCAGGAGGTCGAGGGAGCGCCGCCGGTGCTCGAAGTCCGCGGCGAGGTCTACATGTCGCTGCCGGATTTCGCTGCGTTGAACGATCGACGCGCCGCGCAGGGGCTTTCCACCTTCATGAACCCCCGCAACGCGGCAGCGGGGACCATTCGTCAGCTCGATCCCAAGCTGGCGGCGGAAAGACCCCTGTCGATGTGGTGCTACGCGCTCGGCTCACTCGAAGCGCTCGACCTGGAGACCCACTGGGACGCGCTTCAGTGGCTCAGAGCGCACGGCTTCCGCGTCAACGGTGACGTCAGGCGACTTCAATCCGAAGACGAAGTGGTCGCACAATGCCTCGATTGGCAGGAGCGCCGCGCTTCGCTGGACTTCGAAATCGACGGTGTCGTCGTCAAGGTGGATGACTTCGAGCTCCAGCGGCGTCTCGGGGTGGTCGGGCGCGATCCCCGCTGGGCAATCGCCTGGAAATTTCCGCCCACGACAGCCGTGACGCGACTGCTGCGCGTCGACTGGAACGTCGGCAAGTTCGGCGATCTGCACCCTTTCGCCGTCCTTGAACCGGTGGGCGTCGGCGGCGTGACGGTCAAGCTCGCCACGCTGCACAACGAAGAAGACCTCGCTCGCAAGGACGTGCGGCGGGGCGACGAGGTCATCGTGCTGCGCGCCGGCGACGTGATACCGCAAGTGCTGTCACCGGCGCCGCACGCCGTCGAGCGCCCGGATCGCGAGCCGCCGCCGCGGCCCCCCGAGAAATGTCCCGACTGCGGCACTGCGACAGTCAAGCCCGACGGGTCAGTCTTCACCAAATGCCCTAACCGGGGTGGTTGCCCGGGGCAGGCGTGGCAGCTGCTCAAGCACTTCGTCTCTCGTGGGGCGATGGACATCGAAGGACTCGGTGAGGAAACCGTGTCGCGTCTGATGCGCCAAGGGCTCGTCTCTTCGGCCGGCGACTTCTATCGCCTCAACACAGAGGACATCGCCGCGCTTGAGGGCTTTGGGTCAGTGTCGGCACGCCGGATCGTCGAAGCCGTCGAGCGGTCGCGCGAACGGCCGTTTGCGCGTGTGCTGTTCGCGCTGGGATTAGAGGAAGTCGGCGAAGTCACAGCCCGGAACCTCGCTGCCCATTGGCGCAGCATCGATGCTCTGACGGCCGCTACGCCGGAGGAAATCGCGCAGACGCCTGGAGTTGGTCCGAAGATGGCGCTGCGAATCGCCGAACAGCTTGCCGATCCCGACATGCGCGCCCTGATCGACGACCTCAAGCGGCAGCAGGTCAAGCTCGATATGGAGGGCGCACCTCCGGGCGAGGGGCCGCTACGCGACCAGACCTTCGTGCTGACGGGCACGCTGCCCAACCTGACGCGCGAGCAGGCAACCGAGCGGATCATGGCCGCCGGAGGCAAAGTCACCAGCTCAGTGTCCCGCAAGACGAGCTACCTGGTAGCCGGCGAGTTCCCTGGCTCCAAGCTCGAGAAGGCTGAGCGCATGGAAGTTCGCGTCCTCGATGAAACCGGGCTATTGGCGCTGTTGGACAGTCCGGCCACTGCGCAGAGCTGAGAAGCCTTCGGCGCGCCGACGATCCGCTGGCTGAGCCGGCGGCTGTGGTCAGGCGTCGTCAGCGCGCCGCCGCAACTGAGAGCCTCCTCTTCGGCGAGTAAGCGGCGAGCGTGGCCGTCAAGCGGTCCTGAAGCAAGCGAGCCCGGTACACGTTGATGCCGTTCATGAGAAAGGCGAAAGCAACCCGGGAGCCCGATGTCGTCGTGCAGTAACCGGCGAGCGTGGATACGCCGATCAAGGTCCCGGTCTTGGCTCGACAACGCCCGGCGGCGACCGTCGAGCGCATCCGCTTTCCGATGGTACCGGTGCGTCCCGCCAAGGCGAGCGAGTGCTTGAAGGCTGCGCTTTCTCCGCTGTCAGCCATGGCCGACAGCAGGGTCACCACTTCGCGCGCGCTGGTGCGGTTGCTGCGCGACAACCCGGAGCCGTCAACGACTTGGGGGTTGATCCCGAACTCTTCAGCCGAAGAGCGCACGACGCTTGCTCCTGCTGCAGTGCTCCCGCTACCGCCGAACGACTCGCCCAGGGCCTTGAGCAGGATTTCCGCCGAATAGTTGTCCGACGGCACGTTGGTGATGGTGCTCAACTGCGCCATGGTTGGTGAATTCAGCCGCGTCAGCTCAATCGCGTCGGCCGGCGCCGAACCGGCGCGTGCCGGGCGGCTCACGTGCACGCCTTGTCGACGCAGCAGTGCCTCGAAGCGCTGTGCCGCAAACAGCGGTGGCTTGGCTTGGAAGCGCCAGGAGCCTGCCAGGCGCCCGCGGTCATAGGTCAGCGCGCTCAGTGGTCCGACCCAGCGCGAAGTCCTGAAGCCTTCCGAGGGCGGTCCGCGCAGGGCGTCGAACGCCGATTCGTCGCCTACGACGGCTCCGTCGATCGTCGTCAAGCCGGCGTCGGCCAGCGCCCGGGCAAGCAGCTTTGCCTGCTGTGAACCGAACGTCGGGTCCCCGGCTCCGCGCAGATAGAGATTGCCCGGCATGGTTCCCGTAGCGTCGATGTAGTCGTCGGCGAGTACGCGGGTGGCCAGCCTCGCTCCCGGTCCGAAGCGCCGCAAAAGCGTGGACGTGGTGTAGAGCTTGTTCACCGAAGCGGGCACAAGCCGTCTCCGGCCGCCCGCGTTGACGAGCACGTCGCCAGTGTCTAAGTCCACGGCGACGGCGCCGGTTCCCGAAGAAGCGCCGCGAAGGTCGCGAGCAAGGCTCTCGCGTGTTCCTGACAGGCCCGCGGCGGAGGCGGTCGCGGTGGCCACGGTGGCCAGACTGAGAGCCAGCGCCCAGAGCAGCAGGAATTGGGTCAGGCGCTTGCTGATCCGGCCGTTCACCGCACCAAGGCTAGCCGTGGCGGGCGCAAGCGCAACAGCAGCCGCTGGCAGCACCACGCGCGACGCCGCCGAAACTGCCGCTCGCGCACCTAGACTCCGAGTCACCCACGACCGAAACGGGCTGCGGCGCACAGGACATGGGAGAGGTCTACAGGCTCAAAGGGCACGGACGGCAGCCGGGCGATGGTCCGAGCTCCCGGAGCTGGCGCCCGGACCGTCGCCAGGACTCAAAGATCGCCCTGGTCCTTGGCGGAGGGGGCTTCACCGCCGGGGTGTACGAGATCGGGGCACTGCGCGCTCTGGACCTGCTGTCGGTCAATCGCACCGTCAACCAATTCGACGTCTACGTCGGCACGAGCGCCGGCTCGCTTGTGGCAGCGCTGGCGGCCAACGGCGTCACGCCGGAATACATGATGCAAGTCGTCGACAGCGGCAGCCCGATCCCATTCCGCGACGGCAGCATGGGGATGATGCTGCGTCCTAACTACCGCGAGTTCCTCGCAAAAGGGCTGCAGTTACCGTTCGCGCTGGCTGGTCTGGCCCGCACGCTCGGGCGCGTGCCGACGAGCTTCTCACCCGTCGACCTCGCCGTCGCGCTTGCCGAAGCGCTCCCCTCGGGGCTTTACACCGGGTCGGGGATCGAGGAATACGTGCGGCGCATCCTCTCTGAGCCTGACCGCTCCAATGACTTCCGCGAGCTTTCGGCCGAGCTCTATCTCGCGGCGACGGACCTCGACACGTGCGAGCGAGTGGTTCTCGGCGGAGAAGGCTGGGACGACGTCTCGATAGCCGCTGCCGTCCGCGCATCGACCGCGATGCCGATGCTCTACAAGCCCGTCGAGCTGAAAGGGCGCACGCTCGTAGACGGCGGCATCTCGTCTTCGACCAACGTCGACCTCGCCGTCGAATCAGGAGCGAAGCTGATCATCGTCATCAATCCGCTCGTGCCGTTCATCAACGACTCTTCACAAGAGATCCGCACCCTGTTCGGCACTCGCACGCGCCGCGTGGCTGACATGGGGCCGACGAAGATCGGCTACCAGACGTTCAAGCTGCTCGTTCATTCGCGGTTGCAGCACCTGGCCAAAGACTGGGAGCAACGCTATCCCGGCGTCGACATCGTCTTGATTGAACCGGACCCCGACGACGAGCTGATGTTCGAGACGAACATCATGGATTACACCGCGCGGCTCGATGTCGCCCGACATGGGTTTAAGTCCGTCACGCTCAAGCTCGCCAACGACTACGAGCGGCTCAACGACATCTCCCGCCGCCACGGAATCGAGATCTCGCCTGAGCGCGTACGCCAGGTCGTCGAGCACTTCACCGCGCAGCCAGAGCGCCGGCGAGGCTGGAAGCGCATCCTCGAGCAGACGACGGGTGCGCTGGTGAGGCAGTCGGCCGGGAGTTGAGGCGGCGCCGCCCAAGCGTCTGCGAACAGCGGCTCGAAGACGGCCGCTCGACAGCGGCCGTCTTCGCCCCTTACTGGCCTTAGCCTGTCGGTACGCGCTGGTCCATGAGCGTCGATTGGCTTTCGCTCAGGGTGGCGAAGAAGAGGGTCTTGTCGACCCTGCCGTGGAAGATGGGCACACCCATCTCCAAGCACTTTTCGATGATGTCCTTGCGCTCCATTCCGGCTTCGCGCGCGAGCTCGGTGGGCGTGAGGTGGTTCGCCATCGGGGCACTGCCTCCTGTGCTGGATGCCACGTGTGCGGGACGGTAGCGCTTTGTCAAGACAGACACAAACGACTGTGGACGAATGTGCTACTGCCCGTCGTCGACGAAGGATCGACCCGCCTTCGTGCAGCGGCGCATCTCCAGTATCTGCGCCGCCTCAGAGCCTCAGGGTGTGCGCCGGCTCAGATCGGGTTCGGCACGTCGATGAAGACGTGTTCGATGCCGAACTGCTGCGCAAGTCGCTCCCCGAGCGCCTTCACCCCGAAAGTCTCAGTGGCGTAGTGGCCCGCGGCGATGAAATGGATCCGGGCTTCGCGAGCATCGGCCATGACGTGCTCGGCCGGCTCTCCGGTCAAGAAGGCGTCGAGCCCAAGCGCGACGGCTTCCGGGAGCGCTTTGGCGGCACTTCCGGAGACGATGCCGATTCGCCGCACGCGCGGCGGGCCGGCGTCGAAGACCAGAGGCTCGCGACCGGTCACCTCATGCACAGACGCGAACAAGTCATCTGCCGCAATCGGCTCCGGATCGAAGTGCCCGATCCGGCCGATCCGCCGGCCACGGGTTTCGGCGAACGGCTCGTGGCGCACGCAGCCGAGGGCTTGAGCCAGCAAGGCGTTGTTGCCGACGACCTCGTGCCCATCCAGCGGCAGGTGGTAAGCGGCAAGGTTCAAGTCGTGGCGAAACAACGGTCGTAGCCGGCCCGCCAGCGTGGGGGTAAGGCCCGGAGGCATGAACTCCCAGAACAATCCGTGATGGACGAGCAGCATCTGGGCTTGCGCTTCGACCGCGCGTTCGATGAGCTCGCGATTGGCCGACACGCCGGTGGCTACGCGGCTGACCCGCTCGGCTCCTGGGACTTGCAGGCCGTTGGGGCCGTAGTCGCGGAAAGCGGCGGGCTCGAGCAGCGTGTCGAGGTCGGCGATCAATTCGTCGATGTGGGGCATCTGTTCCGGGAAAGGGTGGTGGCGGCTGGTCCGGTGTTACCGGTCCGAAAGCAGGCTCTCGCGCCTGTGAACAGACCGAGGGCGGCAACGGGTAGACTCGCTCATCTCGGGGCGTGGCGCAGCCTGGTAGCGCGCACCGTTCGGGTCGGTGAGGTCCTCGGTTCAAATCCGGGCGCCCCGATTGATTCTCACGTTCGAAGGACCCTGCGGAGCCTCGTTACCCGGCCAAGACGAGGCTTGGCTGCGGGGCTCTGCGGACTCATACGGTGCTGGGCCCAAGACCGGGCTCGGATCCGGCGAAGCGCCGGCTCCTTCGGGCCGCACCTCGGCGCCTGACTGCGGCCTTCCACGTTGGTGCGCATTGCACCGATGCCGGCGGTACCTTCGCGATACCAACTTCGCGCCTCCGGCGTCCGAAGACGAGGTCCGCGCTGCCGCCCTGCAATACGTGCGAAAGATCAGCGGCTCGACGAAGCCGTCGCAAGCCAACGCCGAAGCCTTCGAGCGCGCCGTCGATGCGGTAGCTGCCGCCTCGGAGCGGCTTCCGGCTGAGCTTGTCACTTCGGCGCCGCCCAAGGATCGTGCCGCTGAAGCCGCCAAGCGCCGCGCTCGCGCTGCTCGGCGCGTGCAATCGGCAGCCGGACCGGCCACTCAACCGGCCTAAGGCCGCTCAGCGCGGCCCGGTCCGGTCCGGCGCCTGGTCACTGCGTCGCGAGCACAGGCGCCAGGCGCCGCTCGAGCTCTCGCGGGGGTAGCGCTCCGACGACCCGGTCCCCTTTCTGGCCGCCCCTCAATACGACGAGCAGCGGAATGCTTGATGCGCCGAACCGCCGGGACAGCTGCGGATTCTCGTCGATGTTGACTTGATTGACGACCTTGGTCAGGGGGCTTCCGGCGCGTCCAGCTTCAGTCGGTACAGAAGGTGCGGCAGGCCGGCGTGCTCGATCTCATCCATCAGTCTCAGGCCGGCTTTGTCCATGACGCGCCGTGAAGCGGTGTTCGTCCGCAGCGTGAGCGCCACGACTTCAGAAAGCCCGAGCCGCCGCGCCGTCTCAACGGCGGCCACGGCTGCCTCCGTGCCAAGCCCTTCATTCCAGCGTTCGGGAACGAGCGCCCACGGCAATTCGACCGCCATGAAACCCGGTGAAGTCGACCACACAAGGCCACCGCGGCCTACGAACGAGTTATCCGCACGGTCTGAAAGAACCCAAGGACCGAAGCGATACCGCTCCCAGTGGTCGCGATCCCTGTCCAGCAAGGTTGTGGCGTCGTCAGCCGTGAAGGGCGCCAAGGGTGGCGGCCGTAACCACTCCTCAACAACGGGATCGAGCAGAAGCCGACGGTAGAGCGGCTCGTCTCCCGGCTCGGGCCGCCGCCCAAGCAACCGGTGCGTGGTGCTCTCCCCTCGACGCACATCCGCAACGCTACACAGGCGGAGTTTCCGAGCTCTCGCTCGCAAATCAGCGCTTGGTCCCTCCATCTCCCCTCGCCTCAGCTTGACCGCCAACGCTGCCGATGCAAGGTAGTGACGACAGGCCATGACCGACATCACCTCCCCATCCCATCGGCACACATCGGCGGCGCGCGGCGAGCAAGTCAAGGTGCTGCTGGTCGAAGACAGTTGTGACTACGCCGAGCTCGTGTGCGACATGCTCGAGGAGAGTGCGCCCGAGCTGTCGGTGACGACGCGCTCCGGTATCGCCGATGCGCAAGCCGCCCTCAGCGGCGAGAAGTTCGATTGCGTGATCATGGACCTCGGCCTGCCCGACGCTCGTGGACTGACGGGAATGCGTCGCCTGGTCGCGTGCGCTCCCGAGAACCCTGTTGTCGTACTCACCGGCCGCGACGACGACGTCATCGGCTTGGAAGCGGTCAAAGAAGGCGCACAGGACTACTTGGTCAAAGCCCGTACCGACGGAGACCTGCTTGCCCGCGCCATCTCCTACGCCATCGAGCGCAAGTCCGTGGCACTCGAGCTCGCCCGCCACGCCGACCAAGTCCAGGCCTTCGCGGAGCGCCAGCGCGACTTCGTGGCGTCGGCTTCTCACGAATTGCGCACCCCGCTGACGTCGATCATGGGCTACCTCGAGCTAGTGCTGGACGATCCCGACGCCGACCCGCAGGAGTCGCGCGGCCACGTCGAAGTGGCCTACCGCAATTCCCAACGTCTGCTTGCCCTGGTGGAAGACCTGCTCACCGTCAACGGGCTCGACACCGGGAACTTGCCCCTCACGCCAGCCGCCGTAGACGGGCGCGAAATCCTCGCTCCCGCCGCCGATCTCGCCCAGGGCTTGTGTGCGCTCGCCGGCGTTAGCTTCGAGTACGAGCCGTTGGCCGCGGGAGTGATTGTCCAAGCGGACGCCGCGCGTACCACCAAGGTGCTGGAGAACCTGCTTGGCAACGCGGTGAAGTTCACGCCTCCCGACGGGTCGGTTCACCTTCGGGCCCAGGCGCGCGACGGTCGCCTGGAGATCGAAGTCGGCGACACCGGGATCGGCATTCCGGCCAACGACATTCCGCACATCTTCGAGCGCTTCTTCCGTTCCCCGGACGCAGTGCGCAAAGCGGTGCCGGGTACAGGACTCGGCTTGTCAATCGCGAAGTCACTGATCGAAGCGCAGTCGGGCGGTATAACGGTCGCCAGCCGCCCGGGTGAAGGCACGACCTTCACCGTTTCCCTTCCCTTGACCCTGGAGCAGTCGTGGCCCGGATCCTCGTAGTGGATGACGACCCAGACGTCCTGGCCCTCGTGTCCTTTCGCATCCGCAAGGCCGGCCACAAGGTGATCGCGGTTTCCGGCGGGCAGGAAGCGCTCGAAACCGTCGCCGCACGTGGAGCGCCTGACCTGGCGGTGCTCGACGTGACAATGCCCGATCTCGACGGGCTGACGTTGTTGCAGCGACTGCGCGCACACGCAGGGCTCGAGGCGTTACCGGCCATCTTCCTGAGCGCACGCGTGCAGCCCGAAGACATCGAAGCCGGTCGGGCGCTCGGCGCGACCTACCTGACGAAGCCCTTCGTCGCCACTGCGTTGCTGAACGCCATCAACGCTTCGCTGGAGGAATCCTCCGCCGCTCCTACCGACGGCGGCTGGTAGAGCGACGCCTCAGCTTGTTCAGCGCCGCGCGTTGGGCAGCGTCACGACCGACAGCCAGAACGCCTCGAGCGCACGGACGGCGGCGATGAAGTCGTCGAAGTGGACCGGCTTGCGGATGTAGGCGTTGGCGCGCTGGGCGTAGGAGTGCGCGATGTCCTCTTCGGCGCCCGACGTGGTGAGGACGATCACCGGAATGGCCATCAGCGCGGGATCCTGCTTGATCTCCGCGAGAACTTCCCGGCCGTCCTTACGTGGCAGGTTCAAGTCCAGCAGAACGAGGTCGGGGCGCGGCCGCCCGGCGTACTGTCCCTCTCCGCGCAAGAACGCCATCGCTTCCTCCCCGTCGGAAACGACATGCATCTGGTTGGCGATGCGCGCGTCCAGGAGCGCCTCCTGAGTCAGTTCGACGTCCGTCGGGCTGTCTTCTACGAGCAGGATGTAGACCGGCCTCATCGCTTCAGTGCGCCTGGTCATGTTGAGCGGGTATCCCCGGCGCGTGTCGTCGTCGCCTCGAACGCCACTGCGTGAGCGGGAGGAGCGGGCAGCTCGACGCATACGGCGATGCCGCCAAGCGTGGAGTCCCCAAGCCAAATTCTTGCTCCGCTTGCGCGCAGCAGCTCCCGGCCCACCGGAAGCCCGGTGCCCAAACCGGGATAGTCGTCCCGCGGGTGGAGCCGGGCGAGCAGCTCGAACACCCGCTCGCGCTGAAGCGGATCGATTCCGATCCCGTCGTCGTGGACCTCAAGTCGCAGCAAGCCCTTCTCGCGGCGGCTCACCACGCGGATCTGCGGTCGATCTCGTTCGCAGAAGCGGCTGGCGTTGATCAACGCCTCGCGCAGCACGAAGTGCAGCGCGTGCGGATCGCAGACGACTTCGGGAAGCGGATCGTGAGCGACGACAGCCCCGCGCTCAGTAAGCCGGGGAGCCAGCTCGGTGAGTACGTCGGCCAATATTTCCTCGCAGGAAAGCCGCTCGACCTGCGGCCGATGCGACCGTGCGCGCGAGTAGTTGAGGAGCGCGTCGATCAGAGACTGCATCCGTTCGGCGCCCGCCGTGATGTTGCCGATGTAGCGCCGCCCACGCTCGTCCAACTGGCTGTCGTAGCGACGTTGGAGCATCCCGGCGTAGCCGGACATAACTCGCAGGGGCTCTGAAAGATCATGGGAAGCGACGTAGGCAAAATGAGCGAAGTCCCGGTTGCAGCGGGCCAACTCCTCTTCAAGGTTCGCCACCTTGCCGTGCGCAGCGGCCAACTCAGCCTGAAGTTGTTCGACCTTCGCTCGCGCGTCCACCAACTCCCCGCCCGCGGACGCGGCGACGCCGACGTCGACGTCGGCGCACCATGCGACGTCGGCGCCGGCGCATGGTGCGACCACGGCTGCGGCACGCTGCGCCTGGACCGACGGCTGCTGCGGGGTGATCTTGCAGCTGGGCATGTCTTCAGGTGATCGACCTACGGCCGGGGTGCTTGAAGCTTCGTGTGCGTGAATGTGCCATTTACGTTGACACCGCGCTCAAGCGCGCTTCGTCCCGGGTCGATGCTGCCCGAGACCGGCATGCTGACCCTGCGATTCCTCCACATTCAGTGAACATTCTCCTGGTCGAAGACTCTCCGGCCGATGCCGATCTGATTCGTGACCTGGTCGAGCTCGCGCCGGGTGCCGACGTGTCATTTCACTGGGTGCAGACGCTTACCGATGCGCGGCTGGCTTTGGGGGATCGTCCAGATTGCGTGCTCCTCGACCTCGGGCTGCCAGACGCCCGTGGATTGGAGGGCGTTCAAGCACTGCTCGGGCAGTGCCCGGACATCCCTGTCGTCGTGTTGACTGGTCGCGACGATCAGGAATTCGCGCTGCAAGCAGTCGCATCCGGCGCCCAGGACTACGTCAGCAAGACCGGCATGGACGGCGAAGCGATCCTCAAGGCGGCGCGCTACGCGGTGCAGCGCCAGCGATCCGACAACTTCCTCGCCACCAAGTCGTTTGAAGATCCGCTCACCGGGCTCGGCAACCGCGCCGTGCTCAGCGACCGACTTGCGCTCTCCCTCAGCCGTCGTCGCCGCGCGGAGTCGCCGGTTGCGCTGCTTCTGCTCGACCTTGACGATTTCACCGCAGTCAACGATGGCCACGGGCATCGCGCGGGCGATCGCCTGTTGGTCGAGGTCGCGGACTGCTTGCGCGGCGCGCTTCGGCCTGAAGACACCGCCGCGCGGTTGAGTGATGACCAGTTCGCCCTGCTGTGTGAGGATGTCCGCGACGCCGACGCGGCCGCAGTCGTCGCGGAGCGGCTGGTTGAAGCCGTCCGCCGGCTCAGCCGGACCGATATCGCCGTGTCGGCCAGCCTCGGCGTTGCGCTCAGCGGGCCTGCGAGCGCTGCTGAATCGATGCTCGCGGACGCGGGCGCCGCGATGGACGAGGCCAAACGCTCCGGCAAGGATCGCTGGGTTCTCCAAGCCAGCTCGCCGCCGCCCAAGGCCGGCTGATCTCCGTGCAACCCCCCGGCGCGCTCCCACACGAAGCGCCCGACGCGGCCGCGGACTTCTTCGAGCTCTCGCGCGACATGCTCTGCGTCTTCGACGCCCACGGGCGCTTCATCTCCGTGAACCCGGCGTGGACGCAATTTCTCGGTTACACCGAGACTGAGCTGCTCGGCAAGCACCTGCACGAATTGGTGCATCCCGAAGATCGCGACAAAACGAGCATCGAGGCTCGCCGCCTCAGCCTCGATGCGCGCAGCCAGGACTTCCAGAACCGCTGTCACGCCAAAGACGGCAGCTATCACTGCCTCGACTGGAACGCGCGCCTGGCCGACAGTGGAATGATCTACGCGCGCGCTTCGGACGTCACAGAGCAACTGCGCTCCGCGCAGCAGCTTCGCGCCATGAACGCCGAGCTACAGCGCCGTGCGGCCGAGCTGGAACGTTCCAACGCCGACCTGTCGCAGTTCGCCTACGTGGCCGCCCACGACCTGTCCGAGCCGCTGCGCACGGTCGCCAGCTTCGCGCAGTTACTCGAGCGCCGCTATCGGTCGGAGCTTGACGAGCGTGCTGACCGCTACATCTCGCACATCGTGTGCGGTGCCGAGCGGATGCGCGTGCTGATCGACGACCTACTCGAGTACTCCAGCATCCTCAAGGAAGAGCCCGACCTTCAAATCATCGACGCGGGCACCATCCTCGGCGAAGCATGGGCTTCCCTGCGCTTGACCGTCCTCGAACGCGGCGGCGAGCTGACCGCCGCGGAATTACCCCAACTCGTGGCCGATCCTGGGCACGCGCGGCTGCTCTTTCATCACCTGCTCTCCAACTCGCTGAAGTTCTGCGAGCAGGCCAAACCTGTCATCGAGGTCAGAGCGGCGCGCGAATCGGGAGCATGGCTTCTGTCGGTAACCGACAACGGCATCGGCATCGACGTGCGGCACGCGGACCGGGTCTTCGGGGTCTTCGAGCGGCTACATGCCAGCGATGCCTACGAGGGAACCGGAATCGGCTTGGCCGTTTGCAAACGACTCGTGGAGCGCCATGGCGGAAAGATCTGGGCCGAGCCTGCCGAAGGCGGGGGAACTCGAGTTTCCTTCACGCTGCCCGATCTGCTGGAAGCGCGTCGCACGCCCGCCGGCGTATTGAAGTAGGTGCTCAAGCAACCGCTTTCTCGCGCCGATGGGCGTAGGAACGTGCCAGAGACACGCGACATTTCGGGTTGGTTGCGCCCGCCGTGACCAGCTACAGGCGTCGCGCTCCTCGTCGTCTCCCGCTTACCGCTCTTCTGATCGCCGTAGTAGGCGTGGCTGGTGTGTGGGTCGAAGCGCTTCTCGCGGTTCCGGGCGGGACTCCGGCGCTCGGAATTCGTGCCGGCGTGGCGGTCGCGGTCCTCGTGTGCATCGGGTTGCGGTGGTGGCCCGTGCTGCTTGCCGGGTTGTTACTCGGCGGGGCGCTCGCCGCTGAGCCGGCGCCCGCGCTTGCCAGCGCGGGCGTGACAACTCTGCAAGCCATCCTTGCCGCGGTACTGCTGGAGCGGGCGGTGATCTCCAAACGACTGGATCGCGTCCGCGAGACGGTCAGCGTGGTCGTGCGGGGGGCCGTCGTCGCCCCGGCGGCCGGAGCGGCCCTTGCTGTGATGGCCGGACTCGTGGTCGGGGAGCTCGGCTCACCGAGCGAAGCGCTTCACGTTTGGGGGAACTGGTGGCTGCGCGATCTCGTCGGAATCCTCGTCATCGCGCCTCCCGCAATGCTTTTGGCATCGGTGAACGCTCGCGGCTTCGGGCTGAGCCGCCCACGCCTGGCCGAGGCAGGGCTGGGTCTCGGGCTGGTGGTCCTCACGGTGATCGCTCTGTTGGTTACCAGCCGGCTCTACGTCGTCTTTCCTGCCGTGCTCTTCGCGGCCCTGCGTTGGCACGCCGCCGGAGCCGCGCTGAGTGGCGTGGTCGTCTCAACCGGCGCCGCCTGGTCCGCCGCCCATGGCTGGGGCCCTTTCTCCGGCCTTGCGGCCGGAGAAGTCTTGCTTCAGTGCCGGCTGTTCTCCGGGACAGCCACACTGAGCGCATTGATGCTCGGCGCGATCATGGCCGAGCGCCTGCACGACCAGCAGCGGTTGCTTGACAGCGAAGCCGAACGACTGGTCATGGAATGCGAGCGCGACGCCGAGCACCGCTTCCGGCGCTCATTTGAGGACGCGCCGATCGGCATGGCGCTTCTCGGCTTCAACGCGCATTTCCTGAGGGTCAATCACACTTTGGCGGAGATCCTCGCCTGTGAGCGCCACGAACTCGTAGGCAGGACACTCGACGAGGTCACCCATCCCGATGACTTGAGCATCGATGCCGCCGAGCTCGGCGCACTGATGGCGGGAACGATCCGCACCTATGAAGTCGAGAAGCGCTTGGTGCGCGTCGACGGCAGCATCGCCTGGGTGCTGCTTGGCTGCTCGCTCGTACGCGACGACCTCGACCGGCCCACGTACGTAATCGCTCAGTTCGTCGACATCAGCGACCGCAAGCGCATCAAGGCCGAGCTCGAGCATTCGGCGCAAGAGCTCAAGCGCAGCAACGAGGAGCTCGAGCGCTTTGCGTACGTCGCTTCTCACGATCTTGGCGAGCCGCTGCGGACGCTGAGCGGGTTCGCTTCTCTGCTGCGCACGCGCTACGCCGACGTCCTAGACGACCGCGGCTTGCGTTACACCGATCATCTCGTCGACGGCGCGCAGCGCATGAAGGACCTCATCGACGGCCTGCTCGAGTATTCACGCGCTGGTCGTCATGAGGCGTCATTGGAGCCGGTGGACTGCGAGCGGCTCGTGCACGAGATCATCGGTGGACTTGCTACGAGCGTTCGCGAGCGCGACGCCCATGTTCACGTGGGGTCGCTTCCGACGGTCGTCGGCGATCCCCTGCTGCTGCGTCAAGTGCTGCAGAATCTGATCGTCAACGCGCTGAAATTCAGCGGCGAGCGCCGGCCGGAAGTCGTGATCGAGGCTGAGTGGGATGACGTCATGGCGCGCTTCGCCGTGCGCGACAACGGCATCGGCATCGACTCGCACTTCTCCGATCGGATCTTCGAGATGTTCCAGCGGCTGCACACCCGTGAGGCATATGAGGGAACCGGGATCGGCTTGGCGTTGGCCAAGCGCATCGTCGAGCTGCACGGTGGGCGCATCTGGTTCGATTCCAAGCTCGGCGCCGGCACTACGTTCTTCTTCACCATGAGACTTGCTGCGACCGCCCTGCAAGCCGATCCTGTGCCGCGGGACCCAGTGCAAGCTGGCCCCACCGCTGTCGAAGCCGGTGAAGTCGACGGCGCTCCCACGCTTGCGATTCAGCAGGACGCCAACGCGATGACAGCGAGCTCGCAGGAGGAAGCTGTGATGGCGCTCGCCGCGCAGCTACGTGTGTCGGCGGTCACGCGCGGCCGCGCCGCGGCCTGAACTCCGAGGCCTGATCTCCGGAGGCGTGACGCCGGAGGCCTGACCCGGGTGACATGACCCGCCGGTGTCTGAAGACGGCTGTATACGTTGGGCAGCCGATGTTGCGTTGCGTCTCTGCCACCCGCTACGTCGCCGCCCTCCGTGAGGGCGGGTCGCTCCCGGGCCTCGTCGAAGCCGACGACGAAGGTCTCTACGTAGTCAAGTTCCGCGGCGCGGGCCAGGGGGCGAAATCGTTGGTGGCCGAGATAGTCGGCGGTGAGCTCGCGCGCGGGCTCGGATTGCTCGTCCCCGAGCTCGTGCTCGCCGACATCGATCCGGCGCTGGTTGCCGCCGAGCCAGATCCTGAGATCCAGGAACTGGTGCGTAACAGTGCCGGGCTCAACGCTGCGCTGGACTTCTTGCCCGGAGCGTTGGCGTACAACCCGGCAGGGTCTTTTCCCGTGGCGCCCGAATTGGCGGCACTCGTGATCTGCTTCGACGAGTGGGTGGCCAACGTCGACCGCACGATCCGCAATCCGAACCTCTTGATCTGGCACGGCCGCCTGTGGCTGATCGACCACGGCGCCGCCCTGTACCACCAGCACGGCGACTTCGATGCGGTGGCAGACGGCGACCGGCCCCTTCCCAACCTCGCTCAGCACGTGCTTATGCCCGTGGTCGAAGGATTTCGCCCGGCAGCTCTGGCAAGGATCGAAGCGGCGTCAGAGAACGGGGCGATCGAGGCGGCAGTCGAACGCGTGCCGGGTCAGTGGCTGGGAGACGACGCCGAGCGCGTGCGTGAACGCTACGTCACGTATTTGCGCCGGCGCGCGCAGTCGCTGCTGACCCGCTCGGAAAGCGGACCGTCATGACAACGGCGGCGGCCTTTCAATACGTCGTCTTGCGAGTGGTCCCACGCGTGGAGCGGGGCGAGTGCTTCAACGCCGGAGTCGTCGTCTTCTGCCGCACGAAGCGTTACCTCGCAGCACGGGTTGAGCTCGACGAGCAGCGCTTGCGCGCGCTCGATCCGGACGCCGACATTGCGCTGTTGCGCAACCACCTGGACGCCCTCGTTCGCATCGCGGAGGGTGATCGATCCGCGGGCGCGATGGCGGTGCTCGACGCTTCCGATCGGTTCGGCTGGCTGGCCGCACCGTCGAGCACCGTCATCCAGTGCTCGCCGATCCATACCGGTCTCTCCACCGACCCCGGGGAGACGCTCGAACGACTCTTCATAGCCCTGGTCCGCCCACTGGAGGGGCGGACCAGCAAAGAATCATCGGAGAAGCGCTAGCGGCGCTTGGCGCGCCGGCCCAACATGGCCAGAGCCGTGTCGAGGTCGTCATGACCCCGAGCAAAACGGCGCGACGCGCCTTTACGCAGATTCGCCAGCGTTTCAGAGACGAGCGTGGTGCGACGGTTGTCACGGCCTCGCTCGGTGTTGTTGTTCGCCACCCGCCGTTGGGCGGGGGTGGCTGTCGGATCAACCGTTGGTGGCACGGGGATCTTGTACCCGGTGTTACGAGCGCTACTCGCCGGTTGGCAAGGGCTCTGACCTTCTGGGCGCGAACTATTCCCGCGCCCGTAGGCATGGTGGAATCCCAGCGCTGGTCGTGTACCACTGCTGCATGCGCCACCTCCAGTGAGCGCGCGGGCGCCTGCCATCCTTTGGCCGTATGCCCTTCCTTGTGCCCGCGCTGGTGTTGCTAGCGCTCGCTTTTGCCGGCTGCGGCGGCGCCAATGACGACGGTCCCACTGCGCAGGAACTGCAACGCGCCGAGGCCGGCGCCGACGCCGAGCCGATTCCCACGCGCAAAGGTGCACGGGGCTCTGAGACTTCGACGAGTGCAGCGCGGGGAGTAGTACTCGCGCGCGTCGGAACGTTCGACCGGCCGCTTGGTGTCACCGCGCCGCCCGGCGACGAGGAACGGATCTTCGTCACCGAGCAGGGCGGACGAATTTGGGTGGTAAAGCGCGGGCGCCGGCTGAAATCGCCTTTCCTGGACCTGACGGGCAAGACCGACGCCGGCGGTGAGCGAGGTCTGCTCGGTCTTGCCTTCGCGCCGGATTACGCGAAGACCGGCCGCTTCTACGTCAACTACACCGACACCAATGGCGATACGCGTGTGGTCGAGTACCGCCGCGCGTCGGCCGATCGGGCTGATCCTGGCACCGCGCGCCAAGTGCTCTTCCAAGACCAGCCGGAGCCGAACCACAACGGCGGCCATTTGGCTTTCGGGCCGGACAAGCTGCTTTACATCGGCTTGGGAGATGGTGGCGGTGCCGGTGACCGGCATGGACGTCGTGGCAACGCCCAGGACCTTGGGTCGTTGCTCGGCAAGATCCTGCGCATCGACCCGCGCGAAGGTCCGAACGGCCGGCGCTATCGGATCCCCAAGGACAACCCGTTCGTCGGGCGCGCCGGTGCGCGCGGCGAGATTTACGCGTATGGCTTGCGCAACCCGTGGCGCTTCTCGTTCGATCGCGAGACGGACGATCTCTCCATCGGTGACGTCGGTCAAAGCGAAGTGGAGGAAGTTGACTTCGTTCGCAACGGCAAGGGCCGTGGCGCAAACTTCGGCTGGCGTCCGTTCGAAGGAACGCGTCGCTACACCTCCGGAGAGTCTGCTCCGGGGCACGTAAAGCCGGTGCTCAGCCACGGCCACGATGCGGGCTGGTGCTCGGTCACCGGCGGTGTCGTCGTCCGCGACCGTGAGTTGCCCGCGCTTTACGGCCGCTACGTCTACGGCGATTTCTGCAAGCCCGTCATCTACTCGGCGAAATTGAAAGCTCCGCGGGCACGCGACGTGCGCGCGTCGCGGTTGCGCGTCACTTCGTTGTCGTCTTTTGGGGAAGACGCGCGCGGGCGCGTGTACGCGGCGTCGCTCGCAGGGCCGGTGTACCGGCTCAAGCCGCGCTGAGCGGGAAGGTGGCGGACCCGCTCGAAACTCTCGACGTCGCCTGCATCCGGGCCCACAACCCGGGACCATTGACGCTTTCGGGCACGAACTCATGGATCGTCGGGCGTGATCCCGCTTGGATTGTCGATCCGGGCCCGGCGCTTGACGAGCATCTGGAGCGCCTTTCCCGGGAGGTGTTGGCGCGGGGCGGCGCTGGTGGTATCGCGCTGACGCACGAGCACGGAGATCACTCCGCGGGCGTCCCGGCGCTGCTCGAGCTACTAGGCGCTGCGGTGCCCGTCGGTTCCGGACTGCCTCTGTCCGGCCGGTTGGTCCTCAAAGACGGCGCTGCCTTCGGACCTTTCGTCGCGCTGGCGCTACCCGGGCACGCGCCGGGGCATTTCGGCTTCCTCCTGAGCCGGCAGGAAACGTCGGCCTGCTTCACCGGAGACGCCGTCTTGGGCGAAGGCAGCGTGTTCGTCGCCGACGACATGGCCGGTTACCTGAACGCGCTGCGCAATCTGAAGGCCCGCGATCTCGACGTGTTGTGTCCGGGCCACGGTCCACTCGTGCGCGATGCCGCCGCGCACCTTGACCGTTACGTCGCCCACCGGGTAGCGCGGGAGAACCGCGTCCTTGCTGCGTGGCAGCAAGGGTTGCGGTCAGAAGGAGACTTGCTCGATGCCGTCTGGGAACCGCTGCCTGACGAACTGCGCACTGCCGCGGCGCGTACCCTGAGCGCTCATTTGCTCAAGCTTCGAAGCGAGGGCCGGCTTCCTGCCTGATCCGCCGGGTGGGTGCCGCCGCTCACCCGGCGGCCTGGCCCGCCTGCGTCGTTCGGCCCGCCTGCGTCGTTCGCCCGGCCTGCGTCGTTCGCCCGGCCTG
>JADDQZ010000043.1:4446-22265 GCA_016781085.1 Actinomycetota bacterium | reverse complement strand
ACTGCGCGAGGTCTTCGTGGAGGACCTGCTGGATGAGCTCCACTTCGTGGATGTCGTCCTCGGCGGCACGGTCGAGTGACTGCTCGACGGCCTCGCGCGCCGCCTCGATGAATTGCTCCTCCTCGACCATCATCGGCACGCCACGCAACACGATTTCGGGCGTCGCGAGGGTGTCTCCCTCGTCGGCGGAAACGGTGGCGACGACGAACATGATCCCGTCGGCCGAAAGCTCGCGGCGGTCCCGCATGGCCGATTCCGTCTCGTCACCTAGATCGATGCCGTCGACGAACACCATTCCGGACGGCACGCGGTCGCCGAAGCGCGCACCGCTTTCGTCGATGTCGAGCGGCAGGCCGTTGTCTCCCCGGAAGGTGTTCTCCGGTGGGATGCCGACGGAAATCCCGAGCTCAGCGTGTAAGCGCAGCCGCTTGTGGTCGCCGTGCATCGGCATCAAGTACTTCGGGCGGGTGATGTTGAGCATCAGCTTGAGCTCGTCGCGATACCCGTGCCCGGACGCGTGGATGGGGGCGTCCGCGTTGGTTATCACGTCGCAGCCGATGTGAAACAAACGGTCGATCGTGTCGTTGATCGCGCGCTCGTTGCCCGGAATCGGGTTGGCGGAGAAGACGATCGTGTCGCCGGCGTGGAGCTTGACCTGGCGATGCTCCCGGTAAGCCATCCGCCGCAGCGCGGCCAGCGGCTCGCCTTGCGAACCCGTGGTGATGATCACGAGCTCCTCGTCCCGTACGCGGTTGAGCTCGCGGCCTTCGACCAATAGGCCCTTAGGCACCTTGATGTGGCCGAGCTCGCGCCCGATGCCGACATTCTTGACCATCGAGCGCCCGAGCAGCGCAACCCGCCGGCCAAGCACGTCGGCGGCGTCGATCGCCTGCTGCACGCGGTGGATGTTGGACGCGAACGAAGTCAGGATGATCCGGCCCTCGCGGCGGGAGAAGACGTCCAGCAACTTCGGCCCGATGTCTGACTCAGACATCGGCAGCCCGGAACGGTCGGCGTTCGTGGAGTCGCCGCAAAGGACGAGCACGCCCTCTTGTCCGAGGCGCGAAAGCCGGGCGATGTCGACCGGCCGCCCGTCCACCGGGGTCTGGTCGAAGCGGTAATCGCCGGTGAACAGTGCTGTTCCCAGCGGGGTCTTGAGCGCGACAGCGGCCGAGTCGGGAATCGAGTGGGTGACGTGGATGAGCTCGATCTCAAACGGCCCCGCCTTCGTCACCTTGCCGGGCTCGAGCTGCTGGACCGGTGTCTTGAGCTTGTGTTCGGCGAGCTTGGACTTGGCCATCGCCACCGTCAGGCGCCGCCCGTAGACCACCGGAACGGCTCCTTCGAGCTCGCGCAAGACCCACGGCAGGCCGCCGATGTGGTCCTCGTGGCCGTGGGTGATGACGATCGCCTCGATCGCGTCGCGGCGCTCGAGCAGGTACGAGAAATCCGGCAGGACGAGGTCGATGCCGTGCATCTCTGCGGTGGGAAAGCGCACGCCGCAGTCAATGACGACGATCCTTCCGTCGTACTCGACCACGGTCATGTTCTTGCCGATCTCGCCCAGCCCTCCGAGGGGCAGGATGCGCAGCGTCTTACTCATGTGACTCCTGAAGTGGATGCGTGTCGAGCGCCGTCGGTCAGGCGCTACGCTCGCTGTTCAGCCTATGAGCCTTTGGAGTTGAGCGCCATGTCGGAAGTTCTGGCGCCTGTAGATACCCGCCGTGTAGCGGCCGAAGCTTCCCGCCGGCGGACGTTCGCGATCATCTCGCACCCGGACGCCGGCAAGACGACGCTGACCGAGAAGCTGCTGCTCTACGGCGGCGCGGTGCAGCAGGCCGGTGCGGTTCACGGCAAGGCGGGGCGCCGGGCGGTCACGTCTGACTGGATGCAGCTCGAGCGTGAGCGCGGGATTTCCGTCACTTCGACGGTGATGCGCTTCCAGCACGACGACATCGCGTTCAACTTGCTCGACACTCCGGGCCACCGCGACTTCTCCGAAGACACGCTCCGAGTGCTTGCCGCGGCCGACGCCGCCGTGATGCTGCTGGATGCCGCCAAGGGCGTCGAGCCGCAGACGCTCCGGCTGTTTGAAGTCGCGCGCAGCCGCGGGATTCCGCTGGTCACCTTCGTCAACAAGTACGACCGCCCGGGCATGGAGCCGCTGGAGATGCTCGATCACATCGAGCAGGTGCTTGAGCTGGAGCCCGCTGCCGTCACCTGGCCGGTCGGCATTCCCGGCGACTTCCGGGGAGTGGTGGACCGCCGCGACGGGACTTTTCACCGTTACTCGCGCAGCGTGGGCGGTGCGACGCGTGCCGGCGAGCAAGTGCTCGATGCCGAAGCTGCGCTCCAAGCCGAAGGGGACGCGTGGACGACCGCGCAGGAAGAGCTCGAGCTGCTGGAAGGCGCCGGCCATGCGCTCGATGGCTCAGAGCTTTTGAACGGGCGCCGGACGCCGGTGTTCTTTGGCTCGGCGGTGTCGAATTTCGGTGTGGGGCTGCTGCTCAGTGCACTCGAGCGCCTAGCCCCGGCACCCGCCCCACGGCCGACGATCGACGAGCGCGAGCGACCGCTGGACAGCGACTTTTCGGGAATCGTGTTCAAGGTACAAGCCAACATGGACCCGCGCCACCGTGACCGGCTGGCGTTCGTGCGGGTGTGCTCGGGCCGTTTTGAGCGCGGGATGCGCGCGACCAACGCCCGCACCGGCAAGCCGTTCGCCCTCGCCCACACCGCCGACGTCTTCGGGCAGGACCGCGAGACGCTGGACGAAGCCTTTCCCGGCGACGTCATCGGAGTCGTCAACGCCTCCGATCTGCGCGTAGGGGACACGCTCTACAGCGGCGATCCGGTGGAGTACCCGCCGATCCCCACCCTCGCACCCGAGTTCTTCATGAAGGTGCGCAACCGGCAGGCAACCAAGCACAAGCAGTTTCACCGCGGGTTGGCGCAGCTGGCCGAGGAAGGCGTCGTGCACCTGCTCCGCCGCGGGGAAGGGCCGGACCCGACTCCGGTCCTGGGCGCGGTCGGACCGCTCCAGTTCGAAGTCACGGTAGACCGCCTACAGCGTGAGTTCGGCGTCGAAGTAGCGCTCGACCCGACTAATTGGAAGGTCGCACGCCGCACGGATGCGGCTGGCGCTGAAGTTCTGCGAGCAGATCGCCATGCCGACGTGCTGATCGGCGGCGACGGCGTGCCCTTGGCGCTGTTCACCAGCGAGTTCCTGCTGGAGCGCTTCGCGCGCGAGCATCCCGAAGTGATGCTCGACAAGCTGCTGCGCAGCTAGCGGTACGCCGCGCAGGAGGGTCATGGCCACCGGCGGTATGCGTGACTAATCGACGCGCGTAGTCTTGCCGCCGATGCTCGTTAAGAAGCCACGCCTGGATCCCCAAGTCTTCCGTCTGCCAGTCGAGAAGGTCCGAGCGGGCTACTACTCAGACGCCTACTTCAACAACACCAAGGCGCTGCTGGAAAGTGAGGGGCGCCATCCGCGCGTGCTCGTGCAGGTCTTTCAGCGCAAGGACTCGGTCCTCGGCGGCATCGACGAGGCCATCGCCGTACTAAAGCTCTGCTCAGGAAAGGCCAGCCCTGATGGTGGCTGGATAGAGGGCTGGGACGAACTCGTAGTTCATGCGCTCCACGAGGGGGATGAGATCTCGCCGTGGGAGACGGTGATGACCATCGAAGGCGATTTCACTCTTTTCGCCCACCTGGAGACCGTCTACCTCGGAACTCTGGCGCGGCGCTCGCTCGTCATGCGCAATGTTCGGGAGGTCGTGGCGGCCGCCCGTGGCAAGCCGATCCTCTTCTTCCCCGCCCGCCACGACCATTGGCGCGTGCAGACGGGCGACGGCTGGGCAGCGCACGTGGCCGGCGCGATCGGTGTCTCCACCGACGCCCAAGCGTCTTGGTGGGGAGGGCGCGGGGTCGGAACGGTGCCTCACGCCCTGATCGCGGCCTACGGGGGCGACACGGTTGCGGCGGCCAAGGCCTTCGCGGGCAATTACGCCGCGGAGATGCAGGTCACCGTGCTCGTGGACTTCGAGAATGACTCGGTGCGGACGGCGCTCGACGTCGCCGGCGCTTTGGGCCCGGATCTGTGGGGCGTGCGGCTCGACACTTCGGGTTCGCTGGCCGACCGGGCCCTCGTGGACCGCGTCGGTGACCAGGCGCCCAAGGGTGTGGCGCCCGAGTTGGTGCATCTCGTTCGCTCCGAACTCGACGCCGCCGGTCACGCAGGAGTACGCATAGTGGCTTCAGGGGGTTTCAACGCCGAGCGGATCCGCGCCTTTGAAGCCGACGCTGTGCCCGTCGACGCCTACGGCGTAGGCTCAAGCCTGATCCGTGGCGCCAACGACTTCACCGCCGACGTCGTCCTTTGCGATGGGCGGCCGTGCGCGAAAGTCGGGCGCGAGCATCGTCCGAACCCCCGCCTGAGTCTTGTCAGCTAAAGCAACGTCGCGCCGGCTGCCCGGATCTCCTCGAGTGCCCGCTCCGAGTCTCCGGGTTGCACGTCGACGCCGCGTACCGCGCCGGTGTCGACCGTCACCTTGAATCCTTCCCGCAAGGCGTCGAGCGCCGTGTTCTTCACGCAGTAATCGGTAGCCAGACCCGTCACGGTGATCTCGTCGATGCCGTGATCGCGCAGTAGGTCCGACAACTCGGAGTCCTCGAAAGCGGAATAGCCGTCGGTGTCGGGCGCCTGTCCCTTGTCGACGATGTAGTCGATTGCGTTGGGATCGAGGTCGGGATGTAGTTCCGCGCCTTCGCTGTTCTGCACGCAGTGGGCCGGCCACGTGCCGCCCTGCGCGACGAAGGACTTGTGCTCCGGCGGATGCCAGTCCCGCGTGGCGATGACCAAGTCAAAATCGCCCGAGCGCGCTAGCTCGTTGAGCGTCCCGGAGATGACGTCGCCCTCCGGGACGGCGAGCGCGCCACCCGGAGGGTTGAAGTCGTTTTGGTAATCGACGATGACGAGCGCGCGGGCCACGAAGTCGCTCTGAGATCAGAAGCGCAGCACAGCGGCAATACCACCATGCTCGTCGAGCAGTTCCGGTTCACGCACGACGAATACCTCGGCGCTTTGTTCTATCGCCTTGGAAAGCACGGAGTCGACAAGCTCGTCCGTCGGCTCCATCGCCGCGCCCGTAGGCGACGTTGCGCCTTCTGGACCGAGGAACCCGGTTTCGAGATCCACGGTTCCGGTGAGCCGCAGCCCCTCCTGCATCAACAGCGTCTCGACGCGAGCCTCGTTCAGCGCGGCGAGGACTGCGTCGAGCCCGGCCGCCGCCTTGGTCTTGCGGGCAAGATTTTCCTTCAGGTGCTCGAGCAGCTCGAGCTCGCGCTGCTGACGGTACTCCTCGATCGCCGCGGCCGCCTTTTCGCGAACTTCCTCGACCGAGGAGTGCTCGACGTCGACGTGTAGGCGCCCGCAGACTCGCTCCTGCACATAGGTATGCAGCGAATTTTCGACGTCGTGGGCAAGCTCTTCCGGGGCGCCGATCAAGATGTGGTCGAACGGGCGCCGCTTGTGGGCCGTGAAGATCACGTCGGCGACGTGCTTGATGTGGTCGGCGACTTCCTTGTCGACGCTGCGCTGATAGCGCGCCTGCGACCAGCCGCCCTGCTCGTGCTGACGGTGGACTTCGTCGTCGATGTGGTCCGTTTCCTTCAACGCCTGGCCTGGTCCCCGGAACACTCGCGCGGTCCGGCGGTTGACCAGCAGCACGCACCAATTCTCCTGCGAAGACCTCTCCATCAACGGTTCGAGGTCGGGCAGATGATTGATCGACGCGTGCGTGCGTACGGGATGCGGAAGCTGGAGGACTTCCATCAAATCCTCGGGTCCGCAGACGTACAACGCAACGCCGCGTGTGCCGTCGAGCGCCAGGTCATCGCGGCTGAGTTCGGTCTTGACGCGCTCGAGATCTTCTCGCAGGGCCTGATGTCCCTCGTGATCGAGCTCCGTGCAGGCTTCGACGAGGGCGGTGGCTTCGTTGACGACCGAATTGATGGCGGTCGAGCGAGCGCCTGCGCTCGCGAACTCCGATGGATCGAGGTTCAAGAAGACCGACAGCACACGTCCCGACTCCGGATGTACGTCGGCGAGCGAACGCAGTCGCTCCTTGCTCAAGGTGTTCACGGCCATGCTCGGGTTTACCCCGCTGAAGAAGCCGTGGAACCGGCGTTGCCGACGACGCGAACGGAAGCTCCGTTGATGGCGCCGGACTCGGCGTTCTGGGCGATCGTGGGCGGGCCGTCAGCCGGCGCGAGGATCTCGAGGCCTTCGAGCATCACGAAGAAGGCGCGCGCGAATGGCGACGACCAAGTGCGTGCGCGTATGTCGTCCCAATCGATCCTCTCGCGCAGCGCCCGCGCGATAGCGATCAAGGTCTCGTAGCGCAGGTGATGCTCGGTAATCGCCATCAGCTTGGTCGAGATGACGTCTTCGAGGGCCATCACGCGCATGTGCATGCTGAGAACCGCCATATCCTCGCCGCGGGCGATCACCTCGTCGGTGATGGGCAAACCCTTGGGCGAGAAGATCAAGTCGACGAGCACGTCGCCGTCCCAAGCCTTCACGAGCCACTCCTCGGGCGGGATCTCTCGGCGCATTCCTGAGGCTTCGAGTGCTTCCAGCGCCCGTTCGGCGTCTTCTTGCTTGATCATGAGATCGAGGTCATGGCGGGTCTGAGGGCCGCCGCGCGCCCAGCTGGCCAGGCTGCCGCCAAGCAGAAACGGGATGTCTGCTTCGCGCAGCGCCGCCGCGGTCTTCTTCAGTGAGCTTTCGATGTCTGAGAAAGGGGACTCGTCGTCGGCCATGGCAGCGCCTCTACCCGACACAGGCGCGTTGAATGTGCGCGCGGGCGGGTACGGGCCGGAGATGTCGATCACCACGAGCTCTCGCCCCAAGGAAGGCGCCGAGCGCCTCTGCATCCGGATCGCGGCAGCCGGCGACATCCACTGCGGCAGCGAGACCGATGTCGCGCAAGTCGCCGCCTCGTTCGCCGACGTGGCTTCCCGCGTTGATCTCATCCTTCTGGCGGGCGATCTGACGACCCACGGCGAGCCCGAGCAGGCCGCGCCGCTGGCCGCGGCCTGCCGCGACCTCGACGTCCCCGTCGTCACGGTTTTAGGCAACCACGACTGGCACGCCAACCGGCGCGACGAGCTTGTCGCCGTCCTCGAAGAGGCGGGGATCGTGGTGCTCGAGCGCGGTTATCGCATCTTCCGGATACAAGGCGCCGATGTCGGAGTCGTCGGGACGAAGGGATTCGTCGGCGGATTCCCCGGCTCCCACATCCCGGACTTCGGCGAACCCCTGCTGCGAGAGGTCTACGCCTACACCAAGCAAGAAGCCGAGTCGCTCGAAGAGGGGCTTCAGGCAGTTGCCGTTTGTCCGTTTCGCATCGTGCTCCTGCACTACGCCCCCACCGCTCAGACCTTGGAAGGCGAGCGCAAGGACATCTGGACCTTCCTCGGTACGGACCGCCTGGCATCGCCGATCGTCGAGCACATGCCGGACCTCGTGTTGCACGGCCATGCCCACGCCGGGGCCTTCCAAGGCGACATCTGCGGGGTGCCCGTGTACAACGTCGCCGTTCCGGTCATGGGCGAGGACTTCTGGGAACTCGAGATGACCGGAGAAGCGCGCTTGCCGAGCGAAGTTCACTGAAAGTGACCGCGAATTGGGTTTGAGAGTCAGAACACACCCGGATCCTGCGAGGGGCTTGTCCGTTGGACCCCGCGTACCGAGGTCGAACGGACACACGTCTCGCGTCCGCGGCTCTCACCCCGCGAAAAGCTAGGCTGCTGCCCGTGCCGCTTCCCTCCGTACTGCGAGATCTCCTCACCGCTCCGGGCCCGTCCGGTTACGAGCAGCCCGCGGCCACTGTCTTTCGGGACCATTGCTCGCGCTTCGCTGACGAGATCGTGCGCGACACCGTCGGCTCGACGGTTGCTCGCGTCAAAGGAACGGGAGACGGACCGACGGTGGCCATCGTCGGTCACATCGATGAGATCGGTTTGATCGTCCACCACGTCGACGAGCAGGGCTTTCTCTGGTTCACCGGCGTCGGCGGGTGGGATCCGGTGATCCTGGTCGGTCAGCGTGTCGAGATCCTCAGCCGCGACGGGCGCGTTCCCGGCGTGGTCGGCAAGAAGCCGATCCACCTGCTCAAAGACGAGGAGCGCAAGAAGGTCCCCGAACTGCGCGACTTGCATATCGACATCGGCGCGACCGACGGCGAGGAAGCGGCACGCCTCGTCCGTGTCGGTGACGTGGCGGTGATCGCCGGTGAGCCGGTGGAGTTGCCCAACGACCGTGTCGTCTCGCGCTCGATGGACAACCGGCTCGGCTGTTACGTCGCCTACGAAGCGGCGCGACTGGTGGCCGAAGGCGAGCGGCCGGCGGGCGACGTCTGCGCGGTTGCCGTTGCCCAAGAGGAGATCACGTTCGGCGGATCGCAGACGACCGCCTACTCCTTGCGTCCCGATATCGCGATCGTCGTCGACGTGACCTTCGCGACCGACCCTCCCGGCACCAGCGAGCGCGAGCTCGGCAAGCATCCTTTCGGCTCGGGGCCGGTCATAACCCGCGGTTCGACACTCGACCCGACGGTCTACGAGCGCCTGCACGCCGCGGGCGCGGAAGAAGGCATCCCGTTCACCGTGGCGGCGTCGGCCCGCGGCACGGGTACCGACGCCGATGCGATTCACCGCTCACGGGCAGGCGTTCCGACCGGAGTCGTGTCGATCCCGCTGCGCTACATGCACTCTCCGGTGGAGATGGTCCAGCTCGACGACGTTGCCAACACTGCCAAGCTGATCGCCGCCTTCGCCCGGCGCCTTGACAAGCCCGTCGACTTCCGGCGCTGATTTGGTGGCTTTGAGCGACGCGGGCCAGCTTCTGCTGCTGTGGGACATCGACGGCACGCTGCTCCAGCGAGCGTCGGTGGAGCACGGCCAAGCGGTGCGACACGCCCTAGCCGAAGTGCACGGAATCAAAGACGTCGACGCCCCGTACGTGCAGATCGCCGGGCGCACCGATGGTGCCATCGCGCGCGACCTGTTGCTGGCGGCCGGCGTGCCGGAAGCCGACATAGACGCCGGTGCGTCAGACGTTCGAGCGGCGGCTTGCCGCGCCTACGAGAACCTCTGCCCGCCTGATCTCTCGCACACCGTCGCACCCGGCATCGCCACGCTCCTTGCCGAATTGGCGGACGCACCAGAGCACTTCCGCTTGTCGCTGTTGACGGGCAACTTCGAGGGAGTGGCTCGCTTGAAGCTGGAGCGAGCCGGGATCGGAGACTTCTTTCCGCGCGGCCAAGGAGCGTTCGGCTCTGACGCCGAAGCGCGCGAGGCGCTTCCGGCGGTGGCACGAGAGCGGGCCGGTGAGTTCAACGGCGGGTCGCCGTGGCCGCGCGAGCGCACGTTGATCATCGGCGACACTCCCCGCGACGTGCTGGCCGCGCGCGCCGACAAGTTGCGCTGTATCGCGGTCGCGACGGGGCCGTTCGACGCGGCGGCGCTGCGTGAAGCCGATTTCGTTGCCCAGGACGGGCACGAGATCGCCTCGGTGCTGCGGAAGCTTTCCAGCTCACCAGCCCCGGACGCTGGTCAATAGCCGCCCGGGACTAGACCCGGTCAGGTGTCACCCCGTTGGGCGAGCGGCTATCGCTCCCGGCGTGCCCGTGCCCGTGGCGCCGGGCACTGAGGAGCTGTCCCCGTCCCCTTCGGCACCTGCGCTCGTATGCGCGCTTTCGACCGCCGCAATGTCACCGTCGTCACGCGACCGCTGGCGCTGGCGATGCGAGTGCCAGTCGCGCAGGAGCACCTGGATCGCACCGGCGACCGGGATCGCCCCAAGAGCTCCTAGTACTCCAGCGACCTGGGCCCCGATCAGCACGGAAATGAGCACGGCCAGCGGCGACAGATTGACGGTGCGCCCGTAGACGATCGGTTGGAGCACCTGGTTCTCGAACTGTGAGTAGAGGAGGAAGTAGCCGAAGATGATCAGGCCGACGGTGGTCGACACCGTCAAGGCGACGAGCGACACCAGCACCATCGCGATCACCGCTCCAGCGAGCGGAATCAAGTCCAACAACGCGACGAGCACGCCCAGTGCTATTGCGTAGGGAACACCGGCAATCAGCAACACGATCGTCGCGGAAACTCCCGCTACGAGGCTGATGAGCAGATTGCCCGTCACATAGCCGCCGATCGTGCGGTAGATGTCGTGCCCCACTGAGCGCCAGCGCGGCTCTGACTCGAGCGGCAGCAGTCCGAAGAAGCGCTCGATCCAGGTTCTGCCTTCCAGCAGCATGAACAGCGTCATGAAGGCGATCGTCAGCGTCGCCGCCACGCCCGTGGCAACGCTCCTGGTCACGCTGAGGGCGGCGGTGGCTCCACCGGCCAGCCGGGCGGAACCGCCCTCGTCGATGGCTTTCTGGACCTTTTCGACCACCTGGTAGTCGCGCTCCAGGAAACCGAGCGGGCCGCGGCCGGCGGTCACGTCGCGGACGTAGCCGGGGAAGGCGTCAATCAGCGCTGAGACCTGTGACACAAGCGTGGGAATGAAGGCGAAACCCACAGCGGTGAGGGCCAGCAGTCCAAGGACGTAGACGATTGCTACGGCCAATCCCCGCCGGCTGACTCCCCGGCGCTGCAAGAACTCCACCGCTGGATTGAGTGCCAAAGCCAAAAACAGCGCGATGAGGATCCAGGTGACGACGCTTCGCGCGATCCACAGAGTCCACAGTCCCACTCCTGCGGCGAGGATGACTCCGAGGACCACGAGGATCGCGCGCGGACGAAACTGAACGGCGCGCTGGGGGATCTGGTCGATGGACTTCACCGCATGAAGCGGTGCCCGTCACGGTATGGCGCGAAACGCGACGGACACCGCCTGCGTCAGCTTCGCGCCAGCCTCAGCGCACCACCATCGCGCTTCCTCCACCGCGACGGGTCGGCTCAGCCGCGGCGAGGACACGTACACGGCGCCGTAATTCGATCGCCGTGACGGCGCCAATCTCCGGCGGGCTCGCAAGCGAAAACGCGTGGTTGTACGGAGGTGCAGCGAGCGCCTGGCCTTCCGGTGAGCCCAGAAAGTCCGGCTCGGCCGCGGTCGTCATCGTGTTGCGCTGACTTGCCCGCGGCGCACCGATGGCCTGCGGCAAGGGAATGCGGCAGATCCAGTCCACGAGGACCTGCAGGACCGTGGTGCTAATCGTCGAGCCACCAGGAGAGCCGACTGCCAGCACGGGATTCCCGTCTTTGACGACGATCGTCGGCGACATAGAAGAACGCGGGCGCTTACCGCCTTGAACGCGGTTCGGGTGCGTCGTCGAGTCGAAGTTGAAGTCCGTCAACTCGTTGTTCAGCAAGAAGCCGTACTTGGGGACGACTACGCCGTTGCCGCCCGTCGATTCGATCGTGAACGTGTACGACACCACCGTGCGGCCCTCGTCGGAGACGACGAGGTGCGTCGTCGATCCGTAGCGCTCGACCACGGCGCGGGCGCCGGCGGCAGGAGCGCTATCGCCTTGGTCGTCGTACGGGTTGCCGGGGGCGACGACGGCATTGGCTGCGCTGGCGCCCAGCAGCGCACGGCGGTCGCGCGCGAAGGAGTCAGACAGCAGGCCGCGCAGCGGAACGTCGAAAAAGGCCGGATCGGCGACATAGGCGTTGCGATCGGCGAAAGCCAGCCGGGAGGCTTCAAGCGTGCGATGCAGCGTTTCGGTTCGCCCGAGCTCGCGCAAGTCGTAGGCCCGGAGGATCTTCAGGGCCTCACCGATCGTCGTGGCTCCGCTGGAAGGCGGTCCCATGCCGTAGACGTCGTAGTCGCGATAACCCACGCGCACAGCCTTGCGCTCGAGGGCGCGGTAACGGCGAAGGTCGCGCCGAGCCATCACGCCGGGGCGCCACTGGTGCTCGCTGCCGGCAGCGACCGGCGGTTGCTTGACGGCGGACACGATCGCGTCGGAGATTGCGCCGCGATAGAAGGCGGAGGGGCCGTCCTTGGCGATCATGCGATAGGTGCGCGCCAGCTGGCGGTTGCGGAGCTTCGTGCCGACGTCGCGCGGTGTGCCGTCGGGATCGAGATAGAGCCTGCGCGTGCTCCGAACATCGTCGAAGTAGGTGGCGTTGGCTTGAACTTGATCGAAAAACGTCTGGTCGACCTTGAACCCCTCGCGGCTCACTTCCGTGCCGGGCGCCAGGGCGCGCTCGAGTGACCATGTGCCGTACCGCCGCAACGCGAGATCCCAGCCGGCGACCGTGCCCGGTACTCCCACCGAAAGTCCGCTGTAACGAGCGTCGGGGAATGCCAGCGGCTTGCCGTTTTCCATGAACGACCTCGGCGTCATGCGCCGCGGAGCCGTTTCCCGATGGTCGATTGTCGTCACGCGGCCGTCCGAGCCTCGGCGGATCACCATGAAGCCGCCGCCCCCGATGCCGCATGAGAAAGGCTCGACCACGCCGAGCACCGCGGCGGCCGCGACCGATGCGTCGACCGCGTTGCCGCCTCGCCTGAGGGTCTTGATCGCCGCGCGCGTGGCCAAGCGGTCAACGGTGGCCGCGCCTCCGCCGCTGCCCGTCGCGTCGGCGTCTTGGCGGCGGCCACGGCTGTCGGCTCAGGACTCTTCGCGCTCGCCGAGCCGCAAAAGGCCACCAGCCAGTGCTCCGACGCCGAGCGCGACTGCCTTGCTTGCACGTCCCGTCATTCGCTCACACCTCCCGATCCACGTGTACCGTCGCAGTCGGACGGTAGGGCAACCGGACCTAGCGCGCAACGCGAAGGACCGACGCGCTCGTCCGCCCACCGCGCAGCACGAGGCGCGTCACGTAGGCATGCGTCGGATCCAGCGCTGTGGTCCACAGCGTGATCGTGCTGCCGCGAGGCGCGCGCGCCGGTCTGGGCGGACGGGCGACTGGGCGGTAACGCCCGCGGATGAAGCGGTAATGGGTGTGCGCTCGGAGCTTGCCGCGCTCGTGTTCGTCATCGCGCCGCGCCGTCGGCGTGGTGATGTAGAGCGGCCTGTCCGTTCCGCTGAGCGGCCCGATCAACAGCTCCTGTGCTTGGCGCGATGACGAAACGTGCAGCAGTTCATCGCCATTCAGCGTCGGATTGAGCAGAAGCGCACGTCGCGTCTGGCGGAGGACTTCGACGGTCCCTGTAATCAAGTCGCGCATGACGATCCTGCTGCCGCGTGGACTGGTCACGTGGTAGACGACGCGGTCCTCGTCGAGCGAAGGCCGTCCAAGTTGGGCGTGCGGCGGAACCGACTCCAAGACCGCCGCCTTAAGCTCCTGCCGACCGCGCGGCCGGGCGAGCAGACGCTGGCCTCCGTCGCCTCGCGGGGCTCTCCAGATCAGCCAATCGGCCGAGAAACTGAAGGCGTCAGCGCCGGAAGCGATCTCCGTAGCCGACGGTATCAGCGTCGTCAGGGGAGCGAAGGTCACTGAATCTGCGTTGCGCCAAGCGATCTCGCTTGCGCTTACGACGGGACCGCGTCCAGGCAAGTCAACCTCCCTGCCGGAACGGCGCACGGCTCCTCCCACGCCGGGAACCTGCCAAGCCACGGCAGACGGTCCCGCGCTTGGGTCGCTCGCGGGCCTGGCGACGAGTGCAGGAAGCAACGAAGGCAGTTGCGACGCCGCCGCCGGGGCACCCGGTACTCCAGCGGCATCCGCCTGAGCGGGTGCGGTCACCAACAGCGCTGCGCACGCCAGCATGGCGGCGGCGTCAGCCAATCGCAAGGCGCGATAGATAACTGGCTTCTCGGCCATCGCGGCATGGATACGAGAACCCCACGACGTATCCGCCGCCGGCGCCAAGGCGATCACCGGGATTGCGCGCCCGAGCCCGAAGGCCAGGCCAATGGACAGGCCGAGAGCAGGCGTACCCAGCGCGACACAGACTCCCGCCAACGCCCATACGGCAAACGACAAGACGAACGTGGTGAAGCCTAGGCCGAGCAGCACGCCGTAAAGCGCAGCGGCAAGCGGGACCGCAAGCACACGCCGCCACGACTCCGGAACCTGGCGGCGAATCTGGGGGACGATCCTCATACCGCGCGCCTCGCCGACGGCGGCGACGAGCGCGAGCGCTCCTGCAACCCAAGCGGCCACCGGCGTCTGCGGACCGATCACGGCACCCAGCAGCGACAGGCCGCCGAATGTGATCGCGCCCCCGGCCAGCGCTCCCGCCGCAAAGGTCAAGCACGACGCCAGCGACGTGCGCAGACGTCCCGCGTAGCCCTGCGGAGCCAGCGTCTCGACCATCGACAAGCCACATGGCGACCAGGCGCCGGTGATGCCGGCGACAAGCGCGGCAGCGATCAGTATGGGCTCTAGCACGGCACTTTGGTGTCGTAGTACATGACGCAGAACACCTTGCGGTCCTTGAAGCAATAGCCGCGCAACGCCCGGTCACCGTTGATCCGCCGTGGGTGGGTGGAGCAGCAGTCGACGAGCTTGCGGACCTGCCCGCCGCAGCATCGGTACCAAGCTCCGTCGACGCGGGTCTCGATCTCGTATTCCTCTCCGACTGCGGTGCAGACGCGTGTTCGCGTGGCGGCCGGGAGGGCTTCGCCTTCAGCGTCGGTCAGCTGGCGACCGCGCCTGTCCACCGGATTGCCGGAGCGGTCGACCACGCGCCCGATGTCGTCGACCGGCTTTCCGTCGCGCGCCCGGATCGGAAAGCCGCGGGCGTCGATGCGCGGCAATCCGGTTGGATGCGGACAAGAATCGGTGGTGTAGATGTGGCCGCAGAAGTGGTAGGCATCGGCCTCGCCGGGGACCACGAGTTGTCCCACGGTCTGGGCTCCGACCAAGCCCATGACGGCGCCGCTCACGCGGGCGAGGAATCCTCGCCGTGAGGTTGAGGCGGCTAGCTCCTCGAGCCGATTCTCGCTCATCCGACAACCTGCATCCGGCGCCGCTCGGCAGCTGCCAGCACGGATTCGAGTTGTGCGCCGGAGTTGAACGTTCCCTTGGCGAGGGTCGTCCCGGAAGGGTCAAAGGCGACTGCGTACGGGCTGCCGGGAACGTCGGCAATCCGCCAGGCGTCGGCGTCGCGCACTTCGTCGAAGGTCGCTAGTTCCACGCCCGGATGGCGAGCAAAAGCGGAGGTTACGGGCGCCAGTGCGCGGCAAACAGCGCATCCCTCTGAAGTGAACACGGCAAGCCCGAGCTGCTCGCGACCCGGCGGCGTTGCGAAGAAGTCGATCAGTTCGCTGTGACCGCCGATCTCCGGACCCTCGTGCGGCACTTCCAGTGCGCCGACTTGCGCGGGAAGCGCGAGCTTCAGCGTCCCGATCTCGCGAGCAAGGGCGAGGACGACGATGGCAAGGCCCAACAGGACGACGACGACGAATCCGAGAGCGATGATCAGCCATTGCTCCGTTTGGAGGGCGCCGCGCGGCAGCACGGCAACCGCTCCCGCCGCCATGGCGAGCAGCGCAGCGCGCGTGACAGAAGCGGGGCCCAAGCGCCCACGAGCGCCGAAGCAGGCGCACGGACCGGATCGCCCCATGGCGAGCGCGGCGAATTGCCCGAGAGCGAAAGCGGCGAACAAGGCGGCCGTCGCCCACGCGGCGAGGCGGTTTCCGGCCACGACCCCTAATGCGAGCCCCGCTTCGGCGGCGATCAAGGCGGCCGCCACGACTCTCGCACTCGCTATATCCGTGATCCCGTAGGTGCGAAGCGCCGTACGGGTACCCGCGAAGTCAACGGCCTTGATCACGGCCGAGCCGAACAACGCGAGGGCAAGCAATACACCGGCGATGACCGCGACCATCCGGCCTGCGACGGTAGCGCACCGTTACGGTCGCTGGACGGGACGAGACAGCTGCCCGGTTGTGACTAGGTCTTCGAGGGCGCCGACAAGTCCTGAAGCCTGCAAGCGGAGAAAGGCCTCCACGACGCTCGGGTCGAACTGGCTGCCCGCTCCGGCTTGAAGTTGCTGGCGTGCCGCTTCGACCGCCAGAGCCGGACGGTAAGCGCGATCGGCTCGCATGGCCGCCCACGCATCGCACACGGAGATGATCTTGGCTTGAATCGAGATCTCGTTCGCGCGCTTGCCGGCTGGGTAGCCACTTCCATTTACGCGCTCATGGTGCTCGAAGATCGGTCGGGCGAGCGGGGCCAGCATGGGATCAAGTGCGACCAATCGCGCACCCCGATCGGGGTGCTCGCGCATGATCCGCCACTCGTCCTCGGTCAGCGCGCTCGGCTTGGCCAATATCGCATCCGGCACGCTCACCTTTCCGATGTCGTGCAGGCGCGCGCCCGCGACGGCTTGCCAAGTCGATTCCTCGTCGAGGCCTAGCTCGCTGGCGACGAGGTTCGCCCACCGCGCCATGGCAACGCTGTGATCCTGCCCGGCTTGACGGCCATCGATGTCGTCGGCGAGGACTTGGAGGTAGTCCATCACCAAGTTGTCGCCGATGAGGACGGAAAAGTCCTCCGCGGTCGGAGTGAGGCTCGAACGGACTTGATTGCGTCCGAGTCGCTTGGCCAGCAACAGTGCCTTTTCGCCATGGCGCAGAAGTTCTTCGGTGTGATCGGCGTGCTGCGGCAAGACGGCCAAGCCCACACTGGCGGTCGTGCTCACGTCTTGACCGTCGACGGTGATTGGCGATTCACATATCGCCGCCCGGCAGCGCTCAGCCAGTTGCCGGACTTCGGGCGCCACGGCGTCAGGCACGATCACCACGAATTCCTCGCCGCCGTAACGGGCGAGGATGTCGCTAGCGCGAACGGTGTGAGCAAGTCGCCGCGCGACCGATCTGAGGACTTCGTCCCCGCTCGCGTGTCCGAGCGCGTCGTTGACGTGCTGGAAGTGGTCGAGATTCAGCACCACCAAGCCGACCGACGCCTGCTGACGCTTCGCACGGGCAACCTCATGCCGCAGTATCTCGTCGAAGAAGCGCCGGTTGTGCAGGCCTGTCAGCGGATCGGTGACCGCCAGCCGTTCCTGCTCGCGCAGGGCGCCTTCGAGTCGGCGCGCGATCTCGGCCTTGTCGCTGATCGTGAGCTGAAGGCGGACGAGCACGGCGAACACCGCATAAGCGCCGGCCAGCGCCGCCGCGTTGTTCCACAGGACGAGTGCGAGCGTGCAGGCGACGCCGGCCAGTACAAGCGGCAATCCGCGGTCGCGATCGCGGGCCCGTACTTCGGCGACTCCCTCGTCGTGTCGCCACGCCGTCAGCGCTGCGAGCGACAGCAGACACGCTTCCACCTGCCAGCCGACGTTGAGCCAGCCGCCGCTCCGATACTCATGCAGTACCACCAGATAGCTATAGGCGACGTCGGTGACCGCCGTGACCGCGAAGGCGGCGGCGACCAGCTTGATGGTCGGTGGCGTTCGCTGATGGCCGTTGAACCCGACCGCGACGATGGTCATGAGGATCAATAGGCCGAGCAGCGGATAGGCAAGCCCGACCGCCGTGGCCAATGCGCTCTCGTCGTTGCTCTGCGCCAGTTGCGGTGCGATCACAAGCGTGTAGCCGGCAACACCGACGGCCACGACGATGATCGAGGCGTCGAGCACGCCGCGCAGCATGAGCACCCGGGATATGCCGCCGAAAGCGAGCAGGATGGCTGGAACGACGAGCGCGTAGGAGGTGAGGTAGAAGGCGTCGGCCGCCGAGGGAAACGGGGGTTCGCGCTCCAAGCCGAGCTCGTAGGCGCTCCAAATCAGCTCCCCAGTCAGCCAGAATGCGTTTGAAGCCGCAAGCACGGCCCAGAACCGGCGCGCGCGCCCGTGGCGCTGGCGGGCGGCCATCAGCGCCAGAGCCGTCGCTGCCACAAGT
>JADDQZ010000043.1:0-4310 GCA_016781085.1 Actinomycetota bacterium | reverse complement strand
ATCCAAGCGATCGCCGCTGCGGCGGCCCACCTAACCACCCGGTCCTGCCGGATTCGGCGCAGTCGCTCGCCGGCGAGCCGCTTCTCGCTCAAGGCCTGATCTTCAACCCCGATCGTCACAGCGCCAGACGAGTTGCTTCCCAGGCCGGCGCGGACACGGATTTCCCTGTGAGCTGCAGTTGCTCGAAGACGTGCCGAGGCAAGTCGCGGAGAGTAACGACGCTCAAGAGCTCGCGCTTTGCGGGGGGTTTGCTCCTTCGCGCGGATACGGGCGCGCGCTACGCCTGGATCCGCGGGACCTTGTCGGTCAGCCCCTTGACCGATTGCCGATGCCGATGGCGATGATCCGGCGCACGACGATCGTCACTGCCACCAAGCCGAGTGCCGCGAAGTTGTCGTTGATGGCGAGACGAATCAAACCGGCAGCCAACAAGAGCTCAAGCCCGAGGGCGAAGCTTCCAGCCAGCGCAGCGGCGCCAGCCGCCGGAGGGCACGGCGCGCAAGACCCCGACGGAGATCGCCAACACAGCGATGGCAAACGGCACTGTCGCGGCAGTCGCGACGAGGTCGGGAGCTGGAATTCCAGCCCGAGGGCTAGGAAGGTCCAAGCAGAAGTCGACACGTTCGTAAGGAGGCCGGCCGGATACGCAGCTCCGAGAGCACGTAAGTGACGAATGAGACGATGGCGCCGACCACGATCACGGTCGCGCCGATGCCTTCGACTATCGGAATCAGGAAGTCGACGTACTGGCGGACCAGCTCTTCCACGGGCGCCGACCCTGCTCAGTCGTCGCGGTCGACGGTCCCCGGCGGGTCAACCGTTAGAGCGCGCTCAAGGGCGAGCGAGATCCACTCCAGGTGCGGGCGATTGGTCTGTTGTCCGTCGACCCGGTACACCCGGCACTTCATGCCGAAGTCGCTGCGTGCACTGGCGCCTGGCTCGACATCGACGCCCTCAACTCGAACGCTGGGCGAGCCTAGGAAACGCGCCGACACTGCCTCTTCCATGTCGTCGATGGTTCGCTTGACCAGTTCGACGTCGCCTTGCCCGGTGAGGCGCTCCAGTGCGGGAAGGATCTCCTCGTAACCGGGGCATCCGTCGAAGTACAGGAGCTCGATGGTCAGTGGCGTAGTCATTTTCAGTGCGACAACGTCCAGAACCCGTCGGCCCCGACAGGCGCTTCGGTCGCCACCCGTGCCAGGCGCTCGCGCGCATCAAAAAGCGACGTGTCGCAAACGACCGCGACTTCCTTGCTCGCCAGCGGAGTTCCAGCCCAGTCGAGCACCTCCTCCACTCCTTGCGGTGCGGCGCGCCGTTCCAGGCCCGGAACGAGGTTCGCGGTGATCACGTCGTAGACGGCGAAAGGCTGAAAGCCCGGCACGGCGATCTTCACGCCTTCGCTTGCGCGGGTGATCTCATAGGAGGGGCAGGTGTAGCGGACACCGCCGGACCAGTTCGCGAGCTTGTGATCGAGGACGCGGGCGGCCGCTATGGGCTCTCGTGCCTTGGCCATGTCCTCACGTAGCACTGCTTCCACGTCTGGCTCCTGCGACCAGGCCCACAGCGCGGCCGGATCGAGTCCGGCATCGGTCGCCGCCGCGTCGATCAGCTCTCGATCGTCGAGTAAGCCGCCGGAGAAGTAACGGATTCGCAGGCGTCGCAGCAACGTTCGCTCCTTGTCCGGCGCGTGGAGCCTTGCTGCGACGATTGCCCGGCACGCCGGCATGGTGGCCGACATGCGCGGCCGCACCTGGGAGTCGATCGGCATCCCGTGCTCTTGTGCGATCGTCTTGCACTCTCGCGCGAAGCGCTTGGGCGTAAAACCTTTTTCCTCGTATTCCTCCGAGGACTCAGACAACCCAACAAGCCGTAGCCGCCACTCGATTTGCTCTCCGTACAGCCACGCAAGGCGCCGCCGGAAGGGCTCGGCCGAATACGCCCAAGGGCAGCCGGGATCGGTGTATTCGGTGATGCAGACTTCAGCCATGGCAGGAGGATCCGTGGGCCGTATCGCTTCCGCGGTGCCCTTGGGTAATCAGGCTCGGGCCAGCTTCTTGTAGGAGATCCGGTGTGGGCGATCAGCTTCGGCACCGAGGCGCTCGCGCCGATTCTCCTCGTAGGCCTGGAAGTTGCCTTCGAACCAGGTGACCTTCGAATCGCCTTCGAAAGCGAGCACGTGCGTGGCCACCCGGTCAAGGAACCAGCGATCGTGGGTGATGATCACTGCACAGCCGGCGAAGGACAGCAGCGCCTCTTCGAGCGCTCGCAGCGTGTCGACGTCGAGGTCGTTGGTCGGCTCGTCGAGCAGCAACACGTTCCCGCCACGGCGCAGCAGCTTGGCCAGATGCACGCGGTTGCGTTCGCCGCCGGACAGCACGCCGACCTTGCGCTGCTGGTCTGAGCCCTTGAAGTTGAACCCCGAGACGTACGCGCGCGAGTTCATCTCGCGCTCGCCGACCTTGATCTGCTCGTAGCCCTCGGAGATCTCCTGCCACACCGACTTGTCGGGGTCGAGGGCGTCCCGCGACTGGTCGACATGAGCCAGCTCGACAGTGTCGCCGAGCACCAGCTTGCCGGCGTCCGGTCGCTCTTGACCGACGATCATGCGGAAGAGCGTCGTCTTGCCGGCGCCGTTGGCGCCGATCACGCCGACGATGCCGGCCGGCGGCAGCGAGAACGACAGATCTTCAACCAGCAGCCGGTCCCCGAAGCCCTTCCGCACAGTGTCGGCTTCGATCACCTTGCCGCCGAGCCGCGGGCCCGACGGGATGTGGATCTGCACCTGGTCCACGCGCACGTTGCGCTCTTCGGCGAGCAGACGCTCGTAGTTGTTCAAGCGCGCCTTGGCCTTCTTCTGGCGTCCGCGGGGCGACTCGCGCACCCACTCGAGCTCGCGGGCGATGGTCTTCTGCCGCGACGAGTCCTGGCGCTCCTCCTGGGCGAGGCGCTGCTGCTTTTGCTCAAGCCAAGACGAGTAGTTGCCCTTGAACGGCAGGCCCTGTCCGCGGTCGAGCTCGAGGATCCAGCCCGCGACGTTGTCGAGGAAGTAGCGGTCGTGGGTGACGGCCACGACGGTGCCCTTGTAGTCCTCGAGATGCCGCTCCAGCCAGGCGACGGAGTCGGCGTCCAAGTGGTTTGTCGGCTCGTCGAGCAGCAGCAAGTCGGGCGCGCGCATGAGCAGCCGGCAGAGGGCGACGCGGCGGCGCTCGCCACCGGAGAGCTTGCTGACGTCGGCGTCGCCGGGTGGCAGTCGCAGCGCGTCCATCGCCATCTCGACGTTGGTGTCGAGGCTCCAGGCGTCGGCCGCGTCGATCTGGTCCTGCAGACGCGCGAACTCGTCGGCCGTCTCGTCGGAGTAGTTGGCGGCCAGCTCGTTGAAGCGGTCAAGCAGCGCGCGCAGCTCCGAGACGCCTTCTTCGACGTTGCCGCGGACGTCCTTGTCGGGATCGAGGTGCGGCTCCTGCTCGAGCAGCCCGACCGTGGCGCCGGGAGCGAGCATGGCTTCGCCGCGGTAATCCTTGTCCTGCCCCGCCATGATCCGCAGCAGTGTCGACTTGCCTGAGCCGTTGAGGCCGAGGACGCCGATCTTGGCGCCCGGCATGAAGCTCAGCGATACGTCCTTGAGGACCTGCTTGTCGGGCGGATGCGTGCGCGACAGCTTGTACATCGTGAAGATGTATTGGCTTGACATGGTCGCCGGAGGATAGAGCGGGCCGGCTGGCCTAGTGGTGGCCGGCGCGACGCTTGTCGGCGCCAGGGACCGGCACGGGCGACAGCTTGTCGGCGGCCGCGAGGGCGAAGGCCTTGGCGTCGAGCTTGGCTGTGAGGGCGCGCAGCTCCGCGCGTTCCTGCGGCGTGAGGTTGCGGCCGCGCCGGACCAGGTCGGCGAGGCGGCCGCGGTCGGCCGGGGAGAGGTTGCCGAAGTGCTTGCGGGCCATCAGCGCGATCTCGGCGACGGCGAGAAGCTTGAAAAGCGGTAGCTGGCGGGTGGCGCGCTTGGCGATCAGTCGTTTGAGCACCCGTTGAGCCTACTTTCTCAAGCCAGAGGGCTCGCGCCGGGACCGGCTTAACCGCCGGGTGTGTCGTCAAGGCGACGCGCGCTTGGGCTTCCGCAAGCCTCACACCCACCTGCCACCCGCGAATGCCCTGTAGAGCACTTGCGGCAGGTCGCGATGGAGTTGTACTTGCGCGACGAGCTGACCGGCGTGGAAGAGCTGTTCGGTTTTGGAGCGCGTCGGCGTCTCTTCTCGGCGAACCCGCGGCGGAGACCACTCGTGCTCGAGCCGCGTATCGCGGCGCGCTTGATTACG
>JADDQZ010000067.1:6510-22479 GCA_016781085.1 Actinomycetota bacterium | reverse complement strand
GTCGCGCATCTACTGGAACGGCAAGTTCCTCGACTACCCGCTCAACGGCCGCGACGTTCTCAGCAAGCTCGGCACGGTGGAATTGGCGCGCGCGGCCATGTCATACGCGTTGGCACTCGTCAAGCCAAACGGCCGCGAAGACAACCTCGAGCAGTGGGTCTGCAACCGCTTCGGACGCCGGCTCTACGAGCTGTTCTTTCAGTCCTACACGGAAAAGGTATGGGGCGTGCCGTGTACCGAAATCCGCGCCGAGTGGGCGGCCCAGCGAATCAAGGGTCTGTCGTTCTTCGCTGCCGCGAAGTCCGCGTTGACCGGCAAGAGCAACGACGTCAAGTCACTGATCACCGAGTTTCACTACCCCCGCTTCGGTCCTGGGCAGATGTGGGAAACGATGGCCGACGAGATAATCGCCGCCGGCGGCGAAGTCCGGTTGCGCGCGCCGGTCAGCGCGCTGGAAGCCGAAGAAGGGGGGATCGTTGCGGTTCAGGCCGGCGGCGAGCGTGTGCAATGCAGCCACGTGATCTCGTCGTTGCCGCTGCGCGCCGTCGTGGGACTGCCGTCGGAGCCGGCTCCTGAATTGGTCCGCCGCGCCGCCGAGGGCCTGCGCTATCGCGACTTTCTCACCGTGGCACTTGTCATCGACGGTGAAGATTTGTTTCCCGACAACTGGATCTACATCCATGAGCCGGCCGTACAGGTGGGAAGGATCCAGAACTACCGCTCTTGGAGTCCGTGGATGGTCCCGGACGCGTCCAAAGCGTGCGTAGGACTGGAGTACTTCTGCTTCAAGGGCGATGACCTGTGGGAGATGAGCGACGACGAACTCGTCGAACTCGCCAAGACGGAGCTCCAACAGCTGGGCCTGGTGGATCCCTCGCAAGTCGAGCGCGGCTTCGTTACGCGCGTGCCGCTGGCCTATCCGATGTACGACGCCGACTACGCCGAGCGCGTGGAGACCATTCGCGGGTGGCTGGAGTTGATTCCCAATCTCCAGCAAGTCGGGCGTAACGGCTTGCACCGTTACAACAACTCCGATCACTCGATGCTGACCGCTATTCGCGCCGTCGAGAACCTCGCCGACGGCGCCGGACACGACATCTGGGCCGTCAATTCGGAATCGGTCTACCACGAGCACGACCAAGCGGTCGAGCAGCCGTACAAGCGTGCGCCCGAGACTGGGGCGATGCGTGAGCCGTTGACCACCGACTGACGTCGAGAAAGCTTTCAGACAGGACGACGCGATCGTGCGACTAGATGAGCTCCAAGGACGGCGTTTCGTCGTGTGCGGCGCCAGTCGCGGGCTCGGCCGCGCTACCGCCGAGGAGCTCGTCTCGCATGGAGCATCGGTGCTCGTGGTGTCGCGGAACCCGGACGCGGCGGTGGCGCAGCTCGGCCCCACGGCCACGGGGATAGCCGCGGATCTCGCGTCCGCGGAGGCAGCGGACCGCATCGACTCAGCGGTAAACGACGTCTTCGGCGGCCACCTCGACGGAGTGCTGGTCAACTCGGGCGGACCTCCGGCTGGGCGCGCGCTGGAGTACACGGACGCGGAGTGGTCCGGCGCCTTTGAACTGCTGTTGGCGGGACCGATTCGCCTGCTTCGCCTGCTGGCGCCGCTGATGTCCGCCGGGTCGGTCGTGTTCATCACTTCTTCGTCGGTGCGCCAGCCGATCGAGGGACTCGATTCTTCGAATGTCCTGCGCCCTGCGGTGGCGGCGCTGGTCAAGGTGCTGGCGCGTGAACTCGCACCGACCGTTCGCGTCAACAGCCTCGCGCCGGGGCGTTTCGACACCGACCGGGTCCGTGAGCTCGACGCCGGCCGGGCGCAAGCATTGGATATCACGCCCCAAATCGCGCGGGAGCGCGCCGAAGCGGCGATTCCGCTTGGACGCTACGGAGAGCCGGTGGAGCTGGCCCGCGTCGCGGCTTTTCTGCTTTCAAGCGCCTCGTCGTACGTCAACGGCTCAGCCTTGCAAGTCGACGGCGGCTCCGTCACCGCCGTTCCCTGATCGTCTTTCAGGGTTCGTGGCGATGCGTCAGTGGTCAGCCACGCGGCCGCCGTTGGGCACGAGCGGCAGGCCGGCGCGCGTCCACTCCCGCAAGCCACCGGTCATCGACCATGCGTCGTACCCGGCTTGACGAAATGCGTGCGCCGCATGGGCGGAACGGGCACCGACGCGGCAGTAGAACACCAGCGGGCGCGGAGAATCGAGGACTTCGGCCGTCACCGTCAGCAGATCGAGCGGGACGTGTCGCGCGTCGGCGATGCGGCCGGCGCTGAACTCGTATTCCTCGCGGACGTCTACCAACTCGATTTCGCCACGGGCGTGGCGGTCGCAAACTTCGGTGACGCTCAAGTCGACGTCCGGTTGCGGAAGAGGCAAAGACATCGATCGGGCCAAGAAGGAAATCCGGGGCTCAAGTCGTACGGACGCCCCGCCGGACAATCCTGTACCCTGCGTCCAACGCAGTGAAACCTGCCGAATTCCGTCTGGCTCAGGCCGGCGGGAACGGGGGAACCAGTTGGTTCGAGCAAGTGCTCGAACTTGGGGCGAATCGTCGGTTCATGCGACGTAGCGCGATTCTTTCCGCGCGAGCCCGTCAGCTAACCCCGTAGGCAACCGAAAGAAAGGCTTTTCGTTGTCACGTAGTCGTACGCTGGCGGCCGTTGTCATGGTCGTGCTCTTTGGGGGACTAGCTCCCCAAGCCCAAGCCGCTTCCCTGGGCAAGCGCTCGCTCTCTCGCGGCATGAGTGGCCATGACGTTCGCGTTTTGCAGGACTTTCTCACGCGTCTCGGCTTGCCGACGACCATCGACGGGCAGTACGGCTCTGGCACTGAAGACCGCGTCCGCACGTGGGAGGCGCGTTCGTCTGTGCCGGTCAACGGTCGCGTGAGCAAGGCCAACGTGCGCTTGATGCGCCGGCAGCTGGCTTCGGGTGTCCGCATACAGCTTTCGGTGCGGCCTTCGACCGGCGGCGCGTCGGTGCAAGAGTCGCGGCCTGAACCGTCGATGGCCGGAAGCAAGGCGACGATTGGCGCCGACGGGGAAGCGATCGCCCCCACTTCTGCCCCCGTAGCGGTGAAGCGGATCATCGCCGCCGCCAACCAGATCCACGACAAGCCGTATCGCTACGGCGGTGGTCACGCTTCCTGGGTGGATTCCGGTTATGACTGCTCCGGCTCGCTGTCCTACGCGCTCCGCGGCGCCGGGCTTGTTTCCTCCCCGCTGAACTCCTCCGGCTTCCTGACTTGGGGCTCGGCCGGAGACGGCGAGTGGGTCACCGTGTACACGAACCCCGGTCACGCCTACATGATGGTCGCGGGCCTTCGCTTCGACACGGGGGGCGCTCGCGCTACCGGCACCCGCTGGGGGACGACTCCGCGATCGCCCGTAGGCGGCACCTTCACGGCGCGTCACCCGAAAGGGCTCTAGGCGGTCGCTTGCGCATGGGGACTCCACGGCGAGTCACCCATCGAAACGTAAGCGGGCCGGCCATCTGGGCCGCGGGACTTCACCGCGCGCCGCCCGAATGGCGCTTCAGTCAAGCCGGTTGTCTCCGGCTTGACTGACCGGCGCGCGTCAGTAGGTCTCGCGATCGTGCATGACCGTGCGATCCGCCACGTTGCGCCGTGCCTGGCTGGCGTAGAAGAGCGTCACGATCAGTCCGATGACGCCGGCGATCATGAGGATCACGCCGACGGTGGGGATGTCGATGCCCGACACCCGCCAGTCCACGGCGAAGCGCAGGATGGCGCCGACGGCTATGAGCAGAATGGATGTTCCGATTCCCACGGCAGGGCTCCCTTCAAAGCTTGCCGAGTACGACTGCCCGGTGAGGCGCTGGCGGCAAACAAGGGTAAGCCAACGCCGAGACGTCGCCCGCACCCGCGAGCGACATGGGCGTAGATTGCAGAGCCCTTCCGCGCTTGCAGGTACCGGCAGCGCTCACAACCTCTAAGCTAGGCGCGAGGTGAAGCCCCTACCGGCTGACTGGCCTCCGCTTGGACGCAGCGCCGCCGCTGCGCTATCGGCGGCGTGCCTGGCGATCGTTCTGATGACCGTCGTGCGCGGGCTTTCACTGAGTTTTCCTATCCGGCTCGTACAGGTTCTCGCGTGCTCGGCCGCTGTGGCGGTGCTTTGCAGCATCGTGATCGGCTGGATCACTGGCCGCTTGTCGAACTACCAGGCGCCCGCCGACGAAGAAGAGTTCGACCGGCTGCTCGAGCGCTCGGAGCGTCTGGCAGCCGAACCGCTCGTCGAGGATCCCGATGACAGCGGCTTCTCCGCTCTGGATCCGTACGATCCTCACGACTTCGAAACTCTGGTGCGCGAAGCGCTCGACGAGCTGCCCGACCTGCTGCTTCGATCCCTCAGCCACGTGGCCGTGGTGATCTCCGACGAAGGGCACCGGTACGGCGCTTACGGGCTGTATCAGGGAGACACCATTGCGCACGACGGCACCGGAGATCGCGTCGTGATTTTCCGCGACACCCTCCTACACGACTTCGGCGACGATCCCGACGAGCTGCGTGACCAGGTGACGCGAACGGTGCGACACGAGCTCGCGCATCACCTCGGCGCCGATGAGCTCGGCGTGCGAGACCTCGGGCTGTGAGCCCGGTGCTCTAGTGCCTGAGGCCGTGGTCGTAGACGCGGTGCGGACGCCGATCGGCCGGGCAGTCAAGGGCTCGTTGCGCGAGGTGAGGGCTGACGATCTCGCGGCGATTCCGCTGCGAGCGCTGAGCGAGCGCAACCCGCAAGTCGACTTCACGCGCACCGATGACGTCGTCATGGGGTGCGGCTTCCCGCTGGGCGAGCAAGGGCACAACCTCGGCCGCAACGCTGCACTGCTGGCCGGCTACGGCGAAGGCGTGCCCGGAGTGACGGTCAACCGCTTCTGCGCTTCCTCGCTGCAAGCCTTACGCATGGCTTTTCACGCCGTGCGCTGCGGCGAAGCCGACCAGGTGGTCGCCGCAGGCGTTGAGAGCGTGTCGCGCTTCGGCTTTCAACCGCCGTTTGAACTCCATCCGGATCTCGCGGGCGACCCTGAATCGCCGGCAGGCGTCTACATGCCGATGGGTATGACGGCCGAGCACGTGGCCCGACGCCGCGGGGTGTCGCGCGAAGCCCAAGACGAGTGGGCGGCGATCTCTCAGCAGCGGGCGGTGGCGGCTGTCGCCAGCGGCCACTTCCAAGCCGAAATCGTGCCGGTTAACTTGCCCGACGGGACATGTGTCGTCGCCGATGACGGGCCGCGTCCTGGCACCTCCCGCAAACGCCTGGCCGAGCTGACGCCTGTGTTCGCCGAAGAAGGCACGGTCACGGCCGGAAACGCTTGCCCGTTGAACGATGGGGCCGCCGCCGTGCTCGTGATGTCGAGCACGCGAGCACAGGAGCTGGGATTGAAGCCTCGGGCGCGAATCGTCGCTTCTGCCGTTGCGGCGGTCGAGCCCGAGCTGATGGGTCTCGGTCCGTTGCCGGCGGTCAAGCGGGTGCTCGAGTTGGCGGGCATGGCCTTGTCGGATATGGACGTCGTCGAGCTCAACGAGGCCTTCGCCGCCCAAGTGGTTCCCTGCCGTGACGAGTGGGGGATCGATTGGGAGAACCTCAATCCGTTCGGTGGTGCGATTGCCCTCGGTCACCCGTTCGGCATGACCGGGGCCCGCATCGCCACGACACTGCTCAACAATCTGCGCGTGCTTGACGGAACGTTCGGTTTGGAGACCATGTGCGTAGCGGGGGGGATGGGGCAGGCGATGATCTTCGAACGACTGGCTTGATGACGTGGATCTGGGTTTGAGGGGTCGAACGGCCGTCGTCACCGGCGCGAGCCGGGGCATCGGCGCGGCGGTTTGCGAGCTGCTCGAAGCCGAGGGCGCCAGGGTGATCGGCATCTCGCGCACCGGAGGAGTCGACGTGACTCATCCCGATTCGCCGGCCGAGATAGCGGCGCGCGCCGGCCAGATCGACATCCTCGTCAACAACGCCGGCACCAGCGAGCTCAAGCCGCTCGACGACTTAGAAGACAGTGACTGGCGTGCCCAGTGGGCTTTGAACGTCGATGCTCCCCGGCGTCTCATGCAGGCGTTCGCGCCGGCGATGGCTGGCCGCGGCTGGGGACGGATCGTCAACGTGACGTCTTCGTCGGCCAAGCGTCCTTCTCAAACCAACGCCGCTTACTCGGTGTCCAAGGCGGCGCAGCTTTCGCTGTCGCGGGTCTACGCCGATGCCTACGCCGCACGAGGAGTGCTGATCAACGCCGTCGCTCCGGGTCCTGTCGAAGGGCCGTTGTGGCTGGCGCCCGGCGGGCTCGCCGATCAACTGGCCGCCCGTCGCAAGGTTTCGCGCGAGGAGGCGCTGGCCGGACAAGCCGGCAAAGTCCCGCTGGGGCGCTTCGCTCAGCCGCAGGAGATCGCGGCGGTGATCGTCTTTCTGTGCTCGGAGCAGGCTTCGACGGTGACGGGGGCGGCATGGTCGGCTGACGGCGGTAGCGTCCCGACGATCGTGTGAGGAGCGTCGCCGGCATGGGGACACGCACGCGAGAGCACGTGAGCTTGTAGCTCTTCGCCGCGTTACGACACCACGGCGAAGTCGCGCTTGACCATCGCGCTGTAGTGACCGCCGAGCGCCAGTAGCTCCTCGTGCGTGCCCTGCTCGACCACTTCTCCGGCGGAAAGGACGACGATCTGATCGGCGTCGCGTACGGTCGACAGCCGGTGAGCGATTACCACGACGGTGCGACCTTCGCCCAAGCGCTCGAGTGCCTCGTCCACCGCGCGTTCGGTCTGAACGTCGAGTGCGCTTGTCGCCTCGTCGAGCACGAGCACCGGCGGGTTGCGCAGAATCGTGCGGGCGATCGCAATCCGCTGCTTTTCTCCGCCGGAGAAGCGGAAGCCACGTTCGCCTACGACCGTCTCGTAGCCCTCCGGCAGTCCGACGATCGTCTCGTGGATGCGGGCCGCGCGTGCCGCTGTTTCGACTTCCTCGTCGCTGGCGTCCGGACGGGCGAAGCGGAGATTTTGACGCACCGTGTCGTGTAGGAGGTAGGTCTCCTGCGAGACGACGCCGACGGTCTCGGCGAGAGACTCGAACGTGAGCCCCCGCACGTCGACACCGTCGATGGTCACGCTTCCGCTCACCGGGTCATACAGCCGGGCCACCAGGTAGCCGAGCGTCGTCTTGCCCGAGCCGGTTTCTCCGACAATTGCGGCCCGGGTGCCGGCCGGAATCTCGAGGTCGATGCCGCGCAGCGTCCACCGTCGCTCGGCGAGTCGGTCGTCATCACCCCCATTGGAGGCGCCGCCGGTGTCCTCATGGTCAAGTCCGCCGCTTCCGGAAGTGGCCAGATCTTCACCAGCCTCGGCGGCTTCGTCTTCGCTGTAGGAGAACCACACGTCGTTGAAAGCGATGTTCCCGCCGACGCTTTGCAACCGCCGGCTGCCTGCCTCGATCTCCACGGGCAGGTCCAGGTATTCGAACACTCGCGCGAACAACGCGGTTGAGGTCTGGATCTCCACACCTACGTTCAGCAGCGACTGGATGGGCCAGAACACGCGTGTCTGTAGCGTCGTGAACGCCACCAGCGTCCCGATCGACACCGCGTCGGTGTTGAGCCCGGCGAAGAGGTAGACGAGCGCCGGCATAACGGCGAACGACGTCTGCACCGACGACATCATCCAGCGACCCGCCATGCGCGAGCGGACCTCCAGATCGGCCAAGCGCTTGGACTCGCGCTCGAAGTCGCCGGCCAAGTCAGCGCTGCGGCCCATCGTCTTGGCCAGCAGGATCCCCGACACGCTCAGCGATTCCTGGACCAGCGAGGAGATATCCGACATGGCGCCCTGTCTGTGCGAAGCGATCTGTTTGCGCCGGCGGCCGACGCGGCGCGCGATCAGCACGAACACCGGCGTAAGCGCCAGGGAGAACAAGGCGAGTCTCCAGTCAAGCAAGACCATCGCGACCACGGTGGCGACCACGGTGGTGAGGTTGGACGCGATCGACGTCGCGGTGTTGGTCACCACGGATTGCACGCCGCCGATGTCGTTGGCGATGCGCGACTGGATGTCGCCGGTGCGCGTTCGCGTGAAGAACGCCAGCGAAAGGCGTTGCAAATGCCGGTAGACCTGCGCGCGCAGGTCGTGCATTACTTGCTGGCCTACGACGTTGGAGAGGTAGGTCTGCGTGACGCCGATCGCCCCGGTAGCCAGCGCGACGGCGATCATGCCCGCGACGAGGATGATCAGCAGCCGGTCGTCGTCTTGTGGGATGGCGACGTCAAGAACGTCGCGCAGCAGAAAAGGCGGGATCATCCCGAGGCCCGCCGACGCGACGATCATTGCGAGCACGATGATCAGGCGCCGGCGGTACGGGCGAAACAGCCGGAGGATGCGGGGCGTCATCCTCCGGCTCTCGTCTTGCGTGCCGGCAACCGGCGCCTCAAGGAGCCGCCTGGAGCGATGGCGCCGGTTCCAGCGCACGGTCGATGACTTCGCCGACCGTCATGACGGGGTGCAACGTCATGGCGGCGCGGACATCGGCGGGAACCTCGTCGAGATCACCACGATTACGCTCCGGCAGCAGCACTTCGGTGATGCCGGCGGCGTGACCGGCGAGCACCTTCTGCTTGAGGCCGCCGATCGGCAGCACCCGTCCCTGCAGCGTCACCTCACCGGTCATCCCGACAGTGTGCTTCACCGGGCGCCCGGTGAGTAGCGACACGAGCGCGGTCGTCATCGTGATGCCCGCGCTCGGCCCATCCTTGGGAATCGCGCCAGCCGGCACGTGGAGATGGAACTCGCGCTCGTCGAACGCTTCCTCGTCGATGCCGAGCTCCGTCGCATGGCCGCGGACGTAGGAAAGCGCGATCCGCGCCGACTCCTTCATGACGTCTCCGAGCTGTCCGGTCAGCGTCAGCCCGCCCTTGCCCTTCATCGACGTCGCCTCGATGAAGAGGACATCGCCGCCGGTGCCTGTGACTGCCAGGCCGGTCGCCACACCCGGCACGGCGGTGCGAACCGCTGCTTCCTGGAAGAACTTCTGCCGGCCGAGCGCCTCGCGCACGCTCGCCAGATCGATGTCCACGGGAGCCTGTGCGGTTCCGGAGGCCACGCGCGTCGCCGTCTTACGCAGAACCGTGCCGATCTCGCGCTCGAGATTGCGGACACCGGCTTCGCGCGTGTACTCGTCGACGATCAGCCGCAAGAGGTCGTCGCTGACTTCGACTTCTTCCGACCGCAGGCCGTTGCGCTCCAGTTGCCGTGGCCAGAGGTAGTCGCGGGCGATCGCGACCTTTTCAGCCACCGTGTAACCGTCGAAAGAGATGACTTCCATACGATCCAGCAGCGGTCCCGGGATGGTTTCCGCGACGTTGGCCGTGGCGATGAACATCACTTCGGACAAGTCGACTTCAACGTCGAGGTAGTGATCTCGGAACGAGTGGTTCTGGGCCGGATCGAGCACTTCGAGCAGGGCCGAGGACGGGTCGCCACGCCAGTCGGCACCGACCTTGTCGACTTCGTCCAGCATGATCACCGGGTTGATCGACCCGGCATCGCGCAGTGCTCGCACCAGGCGGCCGGGCAGCGCGCCTACGTAAGTGCGCCGGTGGCCGCGGATCTCGGCCTCGTCACGCACACCGCCCAGCGAGATGCGGATGAACTCGCGGCCCGTGGCGCGAGCGATCGACTCGCCGATCGAGGTCTTGCCAGTGCCGGGCGGGCCGATCAGCGTGAGGATCGCCCCGCTGCGCTTGCGGGCAATTGTGGTTCGCGTGCCCTCCGGACCGTCGCTGGGCACGTCGAGGCCGCGCTCGGCGCGCAGCTTCTTGACCGCGAGGTACTCGGTGATGCGGTCCTTGACGTCTTCGAGTCCGGCGTGGTCGGCGTCGAGCACCGCTCGCGCGTGGGCCGGGTCCAGGCGTTCCTCGGAACGCTTGTTCCACGGGATCGCAATCAGCCAATCCAGGTAGGAGCGGATCGTTCCCGCCTCGCCGGACTGCTCGCCCATGCGCTCGAGCCGCGACAGCTCCTTCAGTGCCTGGTCCCGAATCGCATCCGGCATCCCGGCTGCTTCGATCTTGTCGCGGTACTCCTGTCCGACGGACTCGGAGTCCTCGCCGAGTTCGCGCTGGATCGATTCAAGCTGCTTGCGCAGGAAGTACTCGCGTTGCTGCTTTTCTGCGCCGTCGCGCACGTCTTCGCGGATCTTGCGCCGCAGCTGAAGCTCGGTCAGGCGGTCGCGCTGAAAGCCCAGGGCGAGTTCGAGGCGCTTGGTGACGTCGAGCTCTTCGAGCAGTTCGAGCTTCTGCTCGAACGTGAGGTCGGGGGCGTAGCCCGAGGCGTCGGCGAGCGCACCCGGTTCGACAATCGCGCGCAGGAAAGCCGCCACGCGGCCGTCATCTCCGCGCAACTCGAGGATCTCCTCGATGACCGCCCGGTACTCACGCTCAAGCTCACGAGTATGACCGTCTACGGGGGTGTCGTCGGGCCGTTCATCTACTTCCACGCGGAGCTGGCCGGCCGGATCGGTCTGCGCGGCTCCGGCCACTCCACGCGCGATACCCGAGAAGGCCACCGCGCGGCCACCGCCGGGCAGGCGCACGTGTTCGGTGACGCGGGCGATCGTGCCCACGGACGCGAAGCGACCTTCGTGGCGAGGCATCAGCAGTACACGCTCCTCGCCGGCCACGTCGACGGAAAGCGTCACGTCCATCGTGGGAAACACGACGGTGTCATCCAGGGGGATCAGCAGAAGGGGAGCGGGCATCGATGCTTTCCTCGAGATAGGAGCTTACTTTTCGTTGGCATGAAGAGTAGCGAGCGCGCGGTGAGCAGTCCACTCCTCCCGCGCCCGTTTGGCGTGCGGCGCTTGGCTCCTCCGGCGGGACTCAGCAGCCAGCGCGCGGCCGGCCGATGCCGTAGCGCAGGAACAGCTCGTCGCCGTGCTTGAGGATCCACGCCAAGCTGCCGCGTGGCGGGGCCGGTAGCGCAGGACCAGCCACGATCGCCGGTTCACGCGCATCCGCGGTGATCAGCGGCGACAAGGTCAGAAACAGCTCATCGATCAAGCCGGCTTCCAGCAGCGACCGGTTCAGGCGTGGGCCGCCTTCGCACAACAACATGTGCACGCCGCGCGACAGCAAGTCCCTCATCACTTCAGGTAGCGACAGCCGCGACATGCGCACGAGTTCCAATCGTGCGGCGACCTGCGGAACGGGTTCGGAGGCTTCCGTGTATATGAGGATCGGCTGCTCAGCCGCAGCGAACAGGGCAGCTCCCCACGGCAGATCCAACGCGTGGGAGACGAGGACGGCGACCGGATCCGGAGCGAGTCCTTGGTGCTGTCGGCGCTCTCGCCGCTCCGGGCGGCGAAGCAGCCGTCCATAGCCTTCGGCGCCGACGGTGCCTGCTCCGATCAGCACAGCATCGGCGACCGTCCTGAGCTCGAGCAGCATCTCGATATCCGCGCGGCCGCCCAAGCCCCGCGTTCCCCCGTCGACTGCGGCGCGCCCGTCGAGCGTCGAGATCATGTTGAGAAACACGAAGGGCCGGTGAGGACTGCTCGTGGCCCCTTGGCGCAGTGCATTGAGCAACTCGACCGCCGACACATCGCACGCTTGCGGCCAGAGCTGGCCGTAGACGATCAGGTCATGAGCGCCAGGCACGGCGCGAGCGTAGCTTTCGCTCGTCAGCGCGGACGGATAGATTCCGCTTGGTGGATCACTCCACGACCACGCCACGCCAGAACTGAAGCATCGGGGAGCAGCCGTGCCGAACGCCCATCCAGATCGCAACCTCGCCCTCGAACTCGTCCGTGTGACCGAGGCCGCTGCGTTGGGTGCCGCGCGGTGGATCGGCAAGGGCCAGAAGGAATCGGCCGACCAGGCCGCTGTCGACGGCATGCACGCCATCCTCGAGAGCGTCCGCATGGACGGCACCGTCGTGATCGGGGAAGGTGAGAAGGACGAAGCGCCGATGCTTCACAACGGCGAGCGCGTCGGCGATGGCTCACAGCCGGAAGTCGACATCGCGGTCGATCCGCTGGAAGGTACGCGTCTGTGTGCGCTTGGCATGCCGAACGCGCTCGCGGTCATCGCCTTGTCGGACCGGGGCTCGATGTTCGACCCGGGTCCGTGCGTGTATATGGAGAAGATGGCCGGTGGCGGGCACATCGCAGATCTGCTCGACCTCGACCGCCCGCTCGGAAAGACCGTCGAACTGATCGCCGAGCGCCGCCAAGTCGAGATCAACGACGTCATGGTCGTGATGCTCGACCGCCCGCGCCACGAAAAGGCGATGCAGGAAGTCCGCGATGCGGGTGCGCGTGTGCGGCTGATCACCGACGGCGATGTGGCGGGAGTGCTGCTCGCCGTTTCGGAACGCACCCCGGTCGACTTGCTGTGGGGTGTCGGCGGGACGCCTGAAGGCGTAATCTCGGCAACCGCGGTCAAGTGCATGGGCGGAGCACAGATCGGGCGTTTGTGGCCGCGCACCGACGAGGAGCGCCGAGCCGCGGTCGACGCCGGCTATGACCTCGAACGTGTCCTCACCCATGACGATCTCGTCGGCTCCGAGGATTGCTTTTTCTCGGCCACGGGCGTGACCGACGGAGACGTGTTGCAGGGAGTCCGTTACGAGGGAGCGCGCGGCGCGACGACGGAATCGCTCGTCATGCGGACGCGTTCGGGCACCGTCCGGCGCGTCCACGCCGTTCACGACCGCTCGAAGCTGCGCGCGCTGGTCGGAGGGCGCTTCGGCTAGCTCGCAGGGTGTTCCGGCTCGGGTTAGTGGGCGGGCGCTTCGGCTAGGAGCACCGGCCGGGCGCCGCCCGCCGCGTATCAATCACCGCCGGATCGGCGCGGCCGGCGCCAGCGCCGCCGGGTCAGCCACAACACGACCGCCGCGAACACGGTGGCGATCACGCCCCATGGCGTGTGCCCGACCGTCATCTCTTGCGCCAGTGCTCCCGGGGCCTGCGGATCGAAGCGGCCCACGGCCGAGCGCTCGAGCTTCAAGCGAGTGAGCGAGCGCAGAAAGCCGTGGGTGACGAGGACGTGGACGCGGGACTGCGTCGCCTTGTATATGCCGCGCGTGAACCAGTTCGCGATCGCCGGGTAGAAGTTGGCGACTTCGACTTCGACCCGCACCCGCGCGCGACCTGGTTGCTCGCATGTTTCGCGGCGGACGTCGATTTCAAGGTAGCCGTCGCTCTCGTGCCCGTCGGCTGCCACCAGCAGCCCGCGACGGATGCCCCAGCGCACGATCCCACGCGTGCGCTCGAGCTCGTATTCGGGTGGGCCGAAGCGCAGCAGCGTTATCGGCCGCGACAGCAAGACGACCGATCGCTCGCCCGGCGAGTAAGCCACCCGGATCAGCCCGAGCGTCGCGCGCGAGAGAAAGTTCCAGTAGGTCCGCGCGAGCCGCTCCAAGTACATCGGCTCCCACAGCGCTTCCAGCGCCGCTTCGGGCAGCGTGATCAACGCGACTTGAATGGAGTGAACGGCCCCACGCTCATCGATCACGGTGTGGTGCTCGGGGTCGGCGATGACGAAATCGTCGACGCGGCGCTCGCCCCACGCTGCCCACAAGCTCATACCGGCACGGTACCCGTAAGCGTCGCGCTGCCGGGAAGTCCGGCGCGACTTCCGCCATCTTTTCACCGCCGCCCAGCGAGCCGGCGGCATTGGTCTTGTCGCGCGCCACGCCCGTACGGGAGTCATGGCAAGGATCGATGTCAACTGCGCGTTGAGGATAGGCTGAACGGACTGTGAAGGGACTTGCGATCTCGGACGTCGCTGAGCGGACCGGGCTCGCCGCGGGGACGATCCGGATGTGGGAACAGCGCTACGGGTTCCCGCAACCCGAGCGCGCTGCTTCGGGCTACCGCATCTATTCCGAGGCAGACGTCGACCTGTTGCGCCGCGTGACCGCTTTTCGCGAGCGCGGCCTGTCGATTCCCGCGGCTCTGGAGCGCGCCCGTGCGGGCGGCACCGGCAGCGACCGCCCCTCGATCTACGGTGCCATAGCCGCGAGGGGGGAGCCAATGACGGTCCACACTCTCACCAAGCGCACGTTGCTCGGCATCTCGCGCGCGATTGAAGACGAGGCGCTGGCCCGTGCCGCCGGGCCGTTCGTAGCGGGCGCCTTCCAGCAGGTTCGCAACTATCAAGCCGCAGTACACCGGTATCGGCGACTGGCGCAAGTCGCCGACGCCGCTGTGGTCTTCGCGGACTTCGACGCGGTGCGGCGTCCGCAGGACGGGCCGGTCGAGATCCCGATTGCGCCCGACGACGCGCTCGGCAACGAGTGGGCGGTCGTCGTCGATGCACCGGGCTATGCCGCCTGCCTGCTGGCGTGGGAACGCCCGCGCCGCGACGACGGCGAGCCGGCGCCTGACTTCAAGCGGCGCTTTGAAGCGGCTTGGACGCTTGATCCCGAAGTCGTCCGACGCGCGTCTCATGTCGTCTGCAGGCTGGTGGCCCGGGTCGATCCGGAACTGGCCGCCACTTATGAGGAATTGCTTTCCGATCGCCCGCTGGCTATCGAAGCCCCGGCTCCGGCGCTGACGGCCGTAACCAACCGGATGCTGGCCTACATGGACCACTGAAGGCCATCAGCCCGCTGGCAGCGGATGGCCGGGCGGTCTTCGGTGAGTCGCGCCAGCGAAGGCGCGCGAGCGGCTCGTCGAGCTCGGTTCGTTCGACGGACGCTTTCTGACAAGCGTCTTCGCGCCACCCAAGATGATTGATTTGTGAAAGGGAGCCCCTAGACTCTGCGCCAGCTTGCGCGCAGCCCCGAGCGCGCAGATCAGCCCGATTGCCCAGCGGACCGGCGCCCCGGTAGCCCGTCCCCGGACACAGGACAGCGATGTCAGTAGTCGAATTGCAGGAAACCGAAGAGGTCAAGCTGCTGCTCACCAAAGGGCTACAGCTAGGAGTGCTGACCTTCTCGGAGATCGAGGCGGCGATTTCGGAAATCGATCTCGACGACGCGGACAAGGAAGAGCTTCACGCCTTCCTCGAGAAGTCCGAGATCGAGTTGGTCGAGGAAGTCGATCCAGCGCTGTCGGCGGGGCAGGAGGATCGGGCGCCGGACAAGCGTGGTCGCCGCAAGGCCAAGGCGACCATCGATCTCAAGCCGGACATGACCACCGATTCCCTTCAGCTCTTTCTGAAGGACATCGGCAAGGTCCGGCTGCTCACGGCCCAAGAGGAGATCGACCTGGCGCGCCGCATCGAGCGCGGCGATCTCGACGCCAAGCAGAAGATGGTCGAGTCGAACCTGCGGCTGGTGGTCTCGATCGCCAAGAACTACCGCAACCAGGGGTTGCCGTTCCTCGACTTGATCCAGGAAGGAACGCTCGGACTCGTCCGTGCCGCGGAGAAGTTCGACTACCGCAAGGGTTTTAAGTTCTCGACGTACGCGACCTGGTGGATTCGTCAGGCGATCGCGCGGGCACTGGCCGACAAGGCGCGGACCATCCGCATCCCGGTCCATGTCGTCGAGAAGCTCAACAAGATCGGCCGTGCCGAGCGCAAGCTCGTGACCGAACTCGGCCGCGAGCCCACTCCGGAGGAGATCGCTGAAGTCACCGGCATCGATCCCGAAGAAGTGGACTCGATCAAGCGGTCCGCTCAGGCGCCGATTTCGCTGGAGAAGCCGGTAGGCGACGAAGAGGAAAGCGAGTTCGGGCAGTTCATCGCCGACGAGCGCGCCGAGTCGCCTTACGAGCGCGCCGCCGAGATTCTCACCAAGGAAGCGCTGCGCGAAGCACTTGAGAACTTGTCGTACCGGGAGCGTCGCGTGCTGGAGTTGCGCTACGGGCTCGCCGGCGAACATCCGCGCACGCTCGACGAGGTGGGACGCACCTTCAACGTCACGCGCGAGCGCATCCGCCAGATCGAGAACCAGTCGCTGAAGAAATTGCAGAACTTGGCGGACGCTCAGAAGCTGCGGGACGTGGCATAGA
>JADDQZ010000067.1:0-6393 GCA_016781085.1 Actinomycetota bacterium | reverse complement strand
CCTTCGCTATCTCGTCGCTCACGACGGGTCGGACCTTCACCTCAAGGTTCCGTCGCGCCCACTTATCCGCCTCAACGGGCACCTCGTGCCGATCGAGGGCTCCGAGCGCTTGATGCCCGTCGACACCGAAACGGTGCTCGAGCAGATCCTGACCGACCCCGAGCGGATCGCGGAGTTTGTCGAGGAAAACGAGGTCGACTTCGCCTACTCGCTACAAGGTGTCGCTCGCTTCCGCGTCAACGCCTTCCGTCAGCGCGGATCGATCTCCATGGTCATGCGCGCGATTCCGGTGCAGATCAAGACGGTCGAAGAGCTTTCGCTACCCCCGGCCATCCGCAAGCTCGCCGAAGAAGAACGCGGCTTGATCCTCGTCACGGGCACCACGGGTTCCGGCAAGTCGACGACTTTGGCGTCGATGATTCACCACATCAACCGGAACATGTCCAAGAACGTCGTGACGATCGAAGATCCGATCGAGTTCCTGCATTCCGATCAGCAGTCGATCATCAACCAGCGCGAAGTCGGGATGGACACGACTTCCTTCAGCCGCGCGCTGCGGCGCGTCCTGCGCCAAGACCCCGACGTCATCCTCGTCGGCGAGATGCGCGACGAGGAGACCGTTCACACCGCGCTGTCGGCGGCGGAAACCGGCCACTTGGTGCTGTCGACTCTGCACACGCTCGACGCGGCCGAGGCGATCAACCGCATCATCGACTTCTTCCCGCCCCATCACCAGCAGCAGGCGCGCGCGATGATCGCGGGCACGCTCAAGGGCATCGTCTCCCAGCGGCTCGTGCCAAGTGCCGACGGCCATGGGCGTGTGGCATGCTGCGAGATCCTGCTCAGCACGGGCCGCGTGCACGACATGATCCTTGACTCCTCGAAGACCGACAACCTCACGGAAGTCATCTCCGAAGGCGCCTTCTACGGCATGCAGACCTTCGACCAGCACCTGCTGGAGCATCTGCACGCCAACCGGATCACGATGGACGCCGCACTGAAGGCGGCCAGCTCACCGCACGACTTCAAGCTCATGGTGGCCGCTCACTCGGGCGTCGGTTCGCAACCGCCGGCGGCAACCCAGAGCGCTCCTCCGCCTCCGCCGGCGCCTCCGCGGGAGCCTGCGACGCCTAGCTGGCAAGCCGAGACGGCTCAGATGGCCACCGGCGCACCGCCCGCCTACGCGCCACCACCGCCCGCCCCGGCGCCTTCGTGGGCGCCTGCTCCGGCCGCTGACCCGGGGCCTCCTCCGGGGTTTGGCACCGGGGCACCGCCGGCATCAGCACCGCCTCCCGGCAGCCGGTTCTAACCGGCTACTGGGCGGTCGAGTTTTCGATCGCCCGGGTCCCGGCAGCCGGTTCTGACGGGCGACTGGGTGGTCAAACGAGTTGACCGCCCAGCTACCGGGCACGATGCGTCGATAAGCACTGGTTCTCCGGAAAGGACTCTTCCTTCGATGCAGTCGACGCTCGCGCAGTTCAACGAAACGCAGTCTGGTGAAGCTTTCGCACTACAAAACGAGCGCTTGCTGCGGGTCTCGCTGGATCAAGTCACGATCCAGGCCAAGCTCGGATCGATGGTCGCCTACCAAGGCGAAGTGCGGTTTGAGGCGGCCAGCATGGGCGGGCTCGGGCGGATGCTCAAGAAGGCGGTCACCGGCGAAGGCGCACAGTTGATGAAGGTCTCAGGCAGCGGGGAGGTTTTCCTTGCCTCCGAGGCCCAAGACGTCCATCTCGTCTATCTCGAAAACGACTCCATCACCGTCAACGGGCGGAACCTGCTGGCGATGGATTCGGGCATCGACTGGGACATCCGCCGCGTGTCGGGTGCTTCGGGTGCTCTCGCCGGCGGTCTTTACAACCTCGCCCTACACGGAACCGGCTGGGTGGCGATCCTCTCCGACGGCCCGCCCGTCTTGCTCGACGTCGCATCAGCGCCCACTTTCGCCGACGCGCAAGCTGCGATCACCTGGTCGTCCGGTGTGACTACGGCGATCAAGACCGACGTGAACCTCAAGACGCTGATCGGCCGCGGTTCGGGGGAAACGGTTCAGATGGCGTTCAGCGGGCAGGGCTGGGTCCTCGTCCAGCCGTCAGAAGGCCGCGTGGGAGTGCCGGCACCGTCGGGCGGCGGCGGGATCGGAAACCTGCTGGGCCAGTAAGGATTCGGTCCTTGGACGGCGGAGTCCGGCGAGAGGTGTGACGACTAAGAGTCGCTATACGACATCAAATCGTCACACCTCCGGTAACGGTTCCCCCTACCTGACTGTCGGCGGGAGCCGAAGCGCTGGTTCGGGCACACCGCTTCCGTCCGAGTCCGGATCGCGGGGTATGAAGTGCTTCAGTTGGTGAAGTTTCAGCGCTATCCTCTGTAAAGCATGGTGTCGCCTGACTGTCCTGTCTGTCGCACTGCGGAGATCGTCTGCGCCAAGTGGACGATCCTCATCGTCCGCGACTTGGCCGAAGGACGATCGCGCTTCTGTGAGATGGAACGGTCGCTCGCGGGGATCTCGCCGCGGACCTTGTCGCTGCGCCTGCGCGCGCTCGAGCAAGAAGCGATCGTCGAACGCCGCACGTACCCCGAAGTCCCACCCCGCGTCGAGTACGCCTTGACGGAGAAAGGGCGAGCGTTGATTCCCATCATCGACTCGATGCGCAACTACGGCAGCGCCTGGCTGAGCGGGGCTTGTGAGGCGTCCGGCCGAGCAGACGCCCTCGAACCTGTGTCGCTCGGCTCCGGCACATCCGCCGCCGCAGCTTAAGCGCCGCGTCGGCCACTTCCCGCTCCGGCTACCGCGGCTCAAGCGCCGCACTCCACGCACCCGTTCGCTCCGGACTCCCCGCGGCGCTCACCAAGCACCGCTGCGTCTCCAGCGCTGCAATCGCGCCTGCTGCCAGCAGGAACGCGACGCGTGGCCGTCGAACCCGCCGCCATGCACAATCGCGCTCTGCACGCGACCCTCGCCGCGTTTGTCACCGAAGCCGCCGAACAGCTGTCCGAAGACGTTGCCGGGGGAGCGGAGATTCCCTACGAGCTGATCGAGCAGGGCCGGGCTTCGGCGCCGTTGTACTGCTACCGACCACTCAGCGACCGCTTCATCGCCGAGCGTGCGAGCATGCTGTCACGGCTGCCGTCTTATCCGGCTGCGGTGCGCGGCATGGCGGGACTGCCGAAACTCGAGTCCTACTTGCAGCTGCGTAGCGCACTGCGCGACCGGCATGCCGGACCGGAAGAAGCGCTCAGCGCGTTTCTCTGCGCACTGTGGGCCGAAGCCACCGACTTCACGTTCGAGGAGTCGCGCTTCGAAACCGCATACGCGGAGCTCGAGCACGCCGCCTACGAGGGAACGTCGCTGACACGAGTCGTCACGCCGATCGAAGGCCTCGTGCTGGAATCCGATCGCGTCGAACTAGGTGGGGGCGTCAGTCTCGTACGGGCCGCCGCGCTGTCGGAGCTTCCCGCTGATCTGCGCGGAGACGCCTACCGCACGCTCGCGGTCGTCGAAAGCGATTCCCCCGATCAGCAAGGCCCATCGCTTGAGTACGCCGGCCGGCGGCTCAAGCGGCTTCAGACCGCGCTGAGACTCTGGGATGGCGCCGAACCCGCCGTCGGCCCTGTCGCTTGGGCGAAGACCGGCGACGCCGCCTGGGTCCTCGTCGCGCTACCGGGAGGCATGCGCCGCGCCGTGCAGGACTACAAGCTGTTTCCCGAAGAGGAAGATCCGCTCAGAGCCTTTTGTGCGCTCGTCGCGCGGAGGTCTCCACGCAGCGGTGAGCTGGCTTGGGCGCTGCGGCGCTTCGAGCTCGGCTGTGAGCGCGGCAACGTCGTCGAAGCGCTGACAGACTGGCTGATGGCGGCGCGCGCGCTGCTTGGCAACCACGGTTCGCGTAGCGACGAGTTGGTGTGTGAGCGGTTGGCGGCTATCTGCGCGGTGCCCGAGCAGCACGAGGCGGTGTCGGCGCGGTTGCGCGAGGCTGTCGCCTTGGAGCGCCGGGTGATTTCCGGCGTGGTCCGTCCCGACGATCACATCGAGGCGCTGGTCGCGGAGCTCGGCGACCAGTTGCGCGCCGTGCTGCGGGACGTCTTGTGCGGCCATCTGCAACCGGAGCTGCGGCATGTCGCCGACAGCCTCGGCGCCCGGCAGCCCATTTCACTCTAAGTCTGGACGCGACAGCCGCCTTCTTCTGCGGCTTTTCAGCCGAGCGTGCGGGCGCCTACGCCCTCGCCCGGCGGCGCGTACAACCGCTGCGCTACCTGGGCGAGACCGGCGGCGTCATGGACATCGTCGTCAAAGCGCGGCAACGTCAACACCGGTGCACCGTTCAACGACGCGCGCAAGCGTTCAAGGCCCTGATGATCGCGGCGTTCGAGTGCGAGGGCGTCAGCCGAGGCGGCTTGCACGCGTTGGGCGAGCTCCCCTCCTAGAAGATCCGCAAGCGCTTGTGCGTCGTCTTGGGACAGCTCATCCGCTTGGTGCACGCGGTTGACGACGACGGCCGCCAGCGCAAGATCGCCATCCGACAGTCGTCGTTGCAGAAAAGTCGCTTCCTCCACCGCCCCGTGCTCGGGAGAAGTGACGATCACGAACGCGGTCGCCTCGTCTGAAAGCAGCGCTTCGACGTGACGCGCTCGCTCGACGAAGCCCTCCACGAGGCCCGACAATGAGCGAAAGAAGACCGACAGGTCTTCGAGTAGATCGATGCCCGTCGCGCGCTTCATCAGGCCGAAGACGGCGCCCGTCCCAGCTCCCAGGAGCCGGCCGCCGAAGCCCGCGGGACGCAGGAACAACCGGATCGCGCGCCCCTGGAAGAATCCGGATATCCGCCGCGGGGCTTCGAGGAAGTCCAGCGTGTTGCGTGACGGTGGGGTGTCGAGGACGACGACGTCGTAGTCGCCTTCGGCATCGAGCTCGTAGAGCTTGGCGATCGCGGTGAACTCCTGTGAGCCTGCAACCGCCGTGGAGAGCTCCGCGTAGATGCGGTTGCCCAGGACCTCGTCGCGAACCCGAGCGCTTGGAGCCAACCGCTCGATCAAGTCATCAAACGTGCGCTTGGAGTCGAGCATCATCGCCCAGAGCTCGCCTTGCAGCGCGAATCCGGCGGCGTCGAACAAGTCGGGATCCACTCGCCGCGGCTCGTTGCCGAGCTCCTGCACACCGAGGGCGTCAGCCAGCCGCCGAGCAGGATCGATCGTGACGACGGCCACCTTGGCGCCTCGTCGAGCCAGTCCGACGGCGATCGCCGCCGACGTCGTCGTCTTGCCAACGCCCCCCGGTCCCGCGCAGATAACCACGCGACGACCCTCCAACAAGAGGTCAAGGGAGGAGAAATCCGTCATGCGCTCATGCTAAGCGCAGGAAGGAATCCGCGTCCCGCGTGCGAATAGCGGTTGCCGATGGGTTCTTCTGAGATCGCGATCGGAGCGCCAGTGTCCGGCAAGGCCAAGGTCATCGCGTTCGCCAACCAAAAAGGCGGCGTGGCGAAGACGACTACCGCGCTCAACCTCGCGGCGGCCTTCGCGGAAGAAGGTCACCGCGTGTTGTGCGTCGACATGGATCCGCAAGGCAACCTGACCATGTCGCAGGGCGTAGATCCCGAGGTGCTCGAGCGCTCGATGTACGACGTGCTCGTCAACGACATGCCGATCCGTGAGGTCTTGCACCACTGCGAGATCGATCTGGCTCCGTCGTCGATCGACCTGGCCGGCGCGGAGATCGCCATGTCGGTGAAGATCGGCCGCGAGCGTTCGCTGGAAAAGGCGTTGCGCGCGGTGTCGGACGAATACGACTTCGTCTGCATCGACACTCCTCCGTCGCTGGGACTGCTGACGATCAACGCGCTGACGGCGGCTGACAAGGTGATCGTCCCCGTCCAATGCGAGTATCTGTCGATGCGCGGACTGCTGCAACTCCAGAACACACTGGAGATGGTCCGGGAGAACCTGAACCCCGACGTCGTGATCGAGGGGATCCTGCCCACGATGGTCGACACGCGCACGCTGCACGCGCGTGAAGCACTCGAGTTGCTGGAGGAGAACTTCGGCGACCGAGTCTTCGTCACGCGCATCAAGAAGACGGTGCGCTTCGCGGAAGCCCCGGTACAAGGCATGTCGGTGATGCGCTACGACCCCACCGGGACGGCGGCCGACTCGTATCGCCGACTGGCGAAGGAGGTTCTCTCGAATGGCCAACCATAAGCGGGCGAGTATGCGTGAAGGACCGCTGGCTGACCTGTTCCGCAAGACGGAAACCGAAGGACTGGAGGATGCCGTGCCCGCGCAAGCCACACAAGCCGTGTCGGCCGAGACGCCGGGGGCCGTGCCGAGCTCGGGTTCTCGTTCGCGCGAGCGCGGCGGGCCGTTCTCCGGTGGCCCGGCGCACGCGGAAGTCGAGGC
>JADDQZ010000020.1:17302-22486 GCA_016781085.1 Actinomycetota bacterium | reverse complement strand
GCACACGACTGAAAATCGTGGTGTCCCCGGTTCGAGTCCGGGTCTCGCCATCGTTCAGAAGCCTTCTTGCCGGGCTTCGTTCATCGGCGCTTTGCGGTACCGGACTGGTCGGCCGGCAACGCGAAGGGCAAGATAGTCGTGCTGGTGTCCGGGTCGACTCCTCGACTACGCCGCAGCGGCGGCTCAGCCGCCGCGCCGACCCGGCACGACTCTCAGGATCCGATCGTCCGCCCTGCTGACGGGCGACCCATATCCGTCGCGATTGCTCGTGGTTACCCAGATGGACCCGTCGGGCGCTTGGGCCACGGCGCGAAGCCGCCCGTACCGACCGGCGAGCAAGGCCTCGTCGCGTACGATGCGCGCGCCTCGTACTGACAGCCGCCTCAGCGAGCGGCCTTTGAGCGTCGCGACGAGCAGATCGCCTCGCCACGGCCCGCGCGTAACGAATGCCGCACCCGACGGCGCGACGGTCTGGCCCCACACCCAGGCAGGCGCGGCAAAGCCGGCGTGGCGGCGGCCTCGGACCCGCGGCCAGCCGTAGTTGCGCCCGCGCCGTACGGCGTTGACCTCGTCGTCGCCGCTCGGTCCGTCGAAGCCGCTAGGACCGTGGTCCGTCGTGAAGAGGCGTCCGCCGGGGCTTTGCCAGGCGAGGCCCTGAGGGTTGCGGTGACCGATCGCATAGATGGTCGGCTTCCGGGTACTCGTGCGGTATTGCGCAGGTGACAGTCGCAAGATCTTGCCGTTGAGCGAGTCGCGCCGCTGGGAGAGTTCCCGCTGCCCTGCGTCGCCCGTCGCGACGTACAGGTTGCCGTCGGGCCCGAAGCGCAAGCGTCCAGAGTCGTGGATGGAACCCGCCCGTATGCCGCCCAGCACGACGCCGTCCCGACGTAGCCGATCGCCGGCCATGCGCCACCGCTGAACCTGCATTCCCTGGGCGGTGGTGACGTAGAGGTACACGAACCGCCGGCCGTCAGCGAAGGCTGGGTCGACGGCGATTCCGAGCAGTCCGCCCTCGCCGCGCGCCTGCGTGGCCACGCGCGCCACCGGTGAGGCCCGCAGCCGCCCACGCGCGTCGAGCATTCGAACGCGACCCGGGCGCTCCGTGACCAGAGCCCGCCGGTCCGGCAGGAACGCGATGTCCCAAGGCACCTCAAGCCCTTGCGCCAGCGTCGTGACGCGCATGCCCTGCGCTGCGGCGGCACGCGCGTCACCGCTGCTGCTCGCCTGTGCGCCGCCGTCAGCGCAGCCGGCCGCGAGGGCGGCCAGTGCGAACGCGACGGTCGCGAGCCGAATTTGCCGGAGGAGAGCGCGCGTGGGTGCGACCATACCGACAGCGTTCCCGCTCCCTCAGCCGATTATCCGCGGCGCGGCTGCATTCGTCGCTTCTGCAGGCTTCCCTACCAGGCAGACGCGCCCATGGCTCCTCCGTGGACAGCGCCCCGTGGCCCCCGCTGGTAGTCGCTAGGCCACCGGGGCACCGTCGCCGGGCGCGCCTCGCGAAGCCAGCTCCGACGACGGCTGACGCACGCGATCCAGCGTGAGGACGCAGACGTCGTCGGTGTGCTCACCGGGCGCCAGCACGTCGAGCAGCCGGCGGCAAGCCTCCCGGGGAGTCCCGTCGGAGCGGACGAGCGCGCGCAACCGCTCGATGCCGTCGGAAATCGATTCGTCGCGTCGTTCCACCAGTCCGTCGGTGTAGAGGACTAGGCGATCACCGGGCGCCAGCGTCAGCCGCGTCATCACGTAGCCGGGTTCCTCGACGACGCCGAGTGGAGGCCGCGGGTCGAGCGTGGCCAGGCGGGCATAGTCGTCGGAGACGACGATCGGCGGCAGGTGACCGGCTGACGCCCAGCAGAAGGAGCCGGTTCCGGGGTTGTACAAGGCGAAGACCGCCGTGGCGAACGGGCGAATACCAGCCGCGAGCATCAGCGCGTTTTGCGCCGTGAGCACGCCTGCGGCGTCGTGCCCGGCCAACGCGGCGACGCGCCCCGCGGTGCGCACTTGAGCCATGGTCTGAGCCGCTTCGATGCCCTTGCCGGCGACGTCGCCGACCGCGATGGCGACCGATCCGTCGGGAAGGACGAAGACGTCGAACCAGTCGCCGCCCACTTCAACCTCGTCGGACGCCGCCACGTACTCCGCCGCAACCGCGGTGCGCGGAATGGCGGGAAGCTCGCGCGGCAGGAGCGCCGATTGGAGCATGACGACGGCTTCATGCTCGCGCGCCAGCCGGGCGCGGCTTTCGGCGAGCGCCCGCTCGCGGGCCACGCGCTCGGTGACGTCGCGGAATACGAGGAAGAGCTTGTCCGCGAGCTTGGTGGCGCGAAGATCGAAGAACCCGTCGACGGCCCGCTCGCCGACTTCATCGGCGTACTGGTAGTCGTCGAGCACGACCGGCGTCCCGGTTTCCAAGGCGTCGATGTACTGGGTGAGCAGCCCTTGCGCCTCGATGTTGGGCCAGAGCTCCTTGAAGCGCCCACCGATGAGCTGCTCACGCTCGCGCTTGCCGACCTCGTCGCCTCCGCTGTTGACGAACTCCACGACCAGGTCGACGATCACGCCGGCGTCGTCGCGGACGGGGCCGGCGATGATGACGGTGTCGAGCATGCTGTCGATCGCCTGCCGGAAGCGGTCCTCCTGCTCGCGCCGAAGCACTTCCTGCAGCTCTTCGCGGTAGCGAACGGCTTCGGTCATCTCGACGGCTTGCACGAGAATGCCCTCGACCGCGCCGTCGGCACCTCTCACCGGCTCGAAGGTGAAGTCGACGACAATGCTCTCGAGCCGGTTCCCACGCCTGATCTCGGCGCTGACTCCTTGTCCGATGAAGCGCTCTCCCGTGCGGTACACGTTGTCAAGCAGGTCCACGAACCCCTGCTCGACCACTTCGGGCAGCGCTTCGGCGACGGAGACCCCTTCCACGGCCCGGCCCGCCACCAGTGCCTGGTATTGCGCGTTGGTGAACTCGAAGACGTGGTCAGGCCCACGCAGCACGCACACGGCGGCGGGAAGCTGCTCGAAGACGTCGCGCAGCCGGCGCAATGCGGCTGTCTCGGAGGCCGCAGCCTCCGGGCCCGACAGCACCCGGGGATTTGCGTCTTCGAGGCCGCGTCCGGGCACAGCCCGGACCTTAGCGGCCGCACCTTGACCGTTTCGTCGATTGCGGACGATTGGGCCGTGCACGGGTCAGGCTGATCTGCGGCTGCGGGCGTTCGCTGGCGCGGTCCTGCCGCCGAGCAGGAGACTTCGCAACGCTGAACGCGGAGTCGTGGCCTGAACGCTCACAACGAGGGCAGCACCGGCTCAGTTCTGCGTGCGCGTCTTCGTCTCGACCACCGGGTGTACCCGGCCGATCAGGGAGTTTGCCGCGCTTGTCACGAGGTCGCGCTCGTAGGTGACTGGGAAATCGGAGCGGCGCTCGTCGTCGGGTACGTCGTCGTCGAGGTCTACGGCCACGAGCGCCGCGGCGAAGTGGGGCGAAAGCACGACGACGGACCACTCGTCACGAAGGGCGTCGTCGTGCGCTTACAGGCTGATCTTCAGCGCCACTTCATCGTCGACCTTGCGCCGCGCGCAAGCCGGTCACTTGCAGGGATCATGGCCCCAGTTCATCAGCGAGTAGCGCCATTTCGAGTGCTGCTTGTCATCGTCGGGGCCACCCTGCTTGAGGTGGCGGTGCACGTATCCGGTCACCTTGCGCATGTGCTGGTAATCGTCGTCGTCGAGCTCGTCTTTCTTCTTGCGCTTGATGGAGACGATGCGGCGACCCGACTCATGGCCTACGGATTCACCACCCTCTTCCTTGCCCCAGCCGACGGCCTTGGATTCGTCCGTCTTCAGCCAGCCCTCGAGCTCCTTGGGCGTCAGGTTGACCGCGTCGTCGAAGCGGGCGCGGATCTCTTCTCTGTCGTCGTCGTTCATGGCGCCGGCACTCGTCCTGTCGTGGGCAGGTTGCGGGAAGCGTGTGTGCCCTCAGTCGAGGAACGGCAATCGATACGGACGCCAAGGCCCCGACGATCGGGAGGTTTGGCGGCTTGCCACTCCGCAGTGTTCTCGCCGACATCAAGCCCGCGAGGAAACGCCGCTCACATAGGAGCGTTGCCCGAACACACGCCAACGCTGAAGCGCCTAGAGCCCCTCAGACGAGTCTGGTCGCCTATCGCGGTGGGCATAAGCGCAAGATGAGCGAGCAGGCGGCACACGAGTTCATCGAGGCCCTACAAGTACTTGAGCGAGACAGCGATCCTCAACCGCTGGTGGACCGCTATGCCGGGGACTGTGAAGTCGGCAACTTGACCGCGACAAGCACTTTTCGCGGCGAAGACGGCGCCCGGCGATTCTGGTTGGGGCATCGTGAGCTCTTCGCTGACGTGCAGTCCGAGTTTCACAACGTGATCGTCGATGACGGACGCGCTGCCCTTGAGTGGACCATCTCCGGGCATGCTCAGGACGGTGCCGAGGTGCGCTTCTCAGGAGTGACGCTGCTCGAATACCGCGACAACCTGATCATCCGGTCGATGGCGTACTTCGATCCGCATCAGCTCGGGCGCCAGCTGCTCTGAAGATGCTCGTCGTGTCTTCGGCTTGGAAACGCGGTTGGAGTCGGGGTTCAGCCATATGTCGGCGTTGCTATGGACGGTCGACCAACCCACGTCGCATTGCAGCGGTGCGCTATCTCTCGGTCGCCGGTCCCCCGGCTCAAGTCCCGAAGGCGCTCGCGAGCGCTTGATCCCGGCTGGGGAACGTGCGAACGAGCCGGTCGACACCTTTGAACCGCAGGATGCTCGGCGGGCCGCTTGCGTCGTGGACCACGCTCAGGGTGCCGTTCGTCCTTCGGGCCGTGGTGGCGGCGCGCAACAGCGCGGCAAGGCCCGAGGAATCCATGAAAGTGACATCTGTCATGTCAACCACGAGATGTGACGCTCCCGCATCAAGAGCAGCGTGGAGCTCGCGCGCAAGTTTTTCGGCGTTTGCGAAAGTGATCTCGCCGTCGGTCGAGACGACGTAGGTCCCAGGCGTCGCCTGTTCGGTATTGACTGAGAAGTCGCTCATGACACGGCGAACTCCGCCCAGACCCGGGTGCCGTCGACCGTGTCGAGTCGCCAGCGCTCAGCGCGCTGGTCCACCAGGTACAAGCCCCAGCCACCAGGCCCCTCTGGCGTGGGGATCGGCCGCGACGGAAGCTCG
>JADDQZ010000020.1:7445-17153 GCA_016781085.1 Actinomycetota bacterium | reverse complement strand
CTGGCGCACCCTTGCCGGAGACGTCTCCGACGACGACCGCCCAGGAGCCGTCGCCGGGCTCGAACACGTCGTAGAAGTCCCCGCCAATCGCGACTCCCTCGCCGGCCGCCCGGTAACTGGTGGCGATTTGGATGTCGGCGAGCTGCGGCAGTTGTGAGGGCAGAAGCGCTTGCTGGAGCGTCTGGGCGGTCCGTGCACGGTCCTCGTAGAGCCGTGCGTTCTCGATCGCGATGGCCGCTTGCGAGGCGATACCCGTAACGAGCTGCTCGTGTTCGAGGGAGAAGACGCCGACTTCGGGGTGCCCGAAGAGGAGGCCACCCGCGACCGTCCCATCGGAGAGGCGAACTGGGACGGCGAGATAGGAGCGCACCGGAAGATGCCCGCGTGGCATGCCGTTGTACGGGGCGTTGTGGCCGCAGCGCGCATCCGCGGTGATGTCGTCGAGGCGTACGATTCCCTCGCCGGCGAAGGTGGGTACGAAGACCCTCGTGTTCCGCGGCATCGGGAAACCGGCAAATGCTGACGCCGGCACGCCCGAAAGCGTGTACAGCGTGTACATCTCACCGCTCGGATCGTGCACGTTGTAGAAGAACGATCCGAACTGCGCCCGCGTGAGATCCGTGGCGGCGTCGGTGGCTACCTGGACGATGGCGTGAAGGTCCAGGCGCGCCGTGATGGCGGCGCCCACTCGCTGTAGCGCCTCCGCTCGAAGACGCGCGGCGTGCTCGCGCGCGAGTAGCTCGATCGTCTCGATGCCCGTCGAGGCCATCTGTGCCAGCTGGACGAGCATGGCCTCGTCTTCAGCGGTGAAGTCGGTCCCGTCGACCTTATGCGAAAGGATGAGGCCGAGATTGCGGCCGTCCCGGGCGACCAGCGGCGCTGCCAGGTAGTTCGGTAGTGGCGGATGGCCGGGCGCATCCGCGAGCCCGCGGTAATCAGGGTGTCTGCTGAAGCTCCTCGGCGGTGAGCCTCAGTGGCCGATTTTCGCGCGTGACCGCGTTCAAGACGCCGAGCCCCTTAGGGACGACGTCGTACTCCCGGTACTTCGCGTACCGCTCGGAAAGTGCCACGTAGGTGCTTGCGTCTTTCCAGCCGTGGACAGGCGGCTGCTTACCGCCTGGTGGACGCCTACCACGCCGACGGCGGCGTTGGTGACGACGTCTAGTACATCGACGGTCGACGCGGCTGTCAGCCTCAGGGCCGCGTCCGCGAGAGCTCGCAAGGCGTTTGCGTGCGGAGTTTCGACCAGGCGGACTCCGACACGCGCGGTCTCGGGCGGCGCCATGAAGGCAACAGTAGTGCGAGTTTCAGGTCAGCCTCGTTGAAGGGGCTGATGAAACGCCAACGCTCCTGGGGCCTCGCACGCGCGCCCCCAGGAGCCCTGTAAGTAGCTAGCGTGACGAGCCGGTGATCGAGGCTGCTTTCGTGCGGCCGCAGTCGCCGAGAACGTTCAATGATGCTCGGAAGCAGTCCCGGTTGCTCCGGCCTCTTCGCCGAGATGAGCCCGCATCACGCGGATCTCACGCTCTTGCGCCTTGATGATCGCTTGAGCGAGCTGTTTGAGCTCGGCGTCGCCGCCCTTGGCGATCTCGGCCTTTGCCATCGTCACCGCGCCCTCGTGGTGAGGGATCATCATCGAGAGAAACTCGCGGTCGAACGGGTCGGCTTGTTTGAGCGCAGCGGGATCGTCATCCATGCCGGTCATATGGCTGGGAACGCCGAGGCTTCCGCGCTTGACTCCCGCCGCGGCGAGGGCCTTGTCGCGCTTTTGCATCGTGGTGATCTCCGCGTTCTGGGTCCGGACGATGTCGCTGGCCAGACGCTTGACAAAGCGGCTTTCGCCCCTTGTCCGCGCGGTCTTGGCCATCTGCACCGCCGATTCGTGATGGGGGATCATCTCGGCCACGAAACCGCGGTCAACGCCGTTGCCCTGCTTGGCGGCGGCGCCTTGGGAAGATTCCGAATGCTCGTCATGCCCCGCGTTCGCCGCTGGCTGTGTATCCGAGCCACAACCGGCGAGGGCGAGCGCCCCGGCGGTAATCGTCGCGGCGATGACTTTCAAGCGCATGGTGGTCGACTCCTCATCAAATTCGTGCAGGCTTTGCCCCCATGGAAGCAGGGCAAGAAACTGGCGATGCGCCGTTCGGCCGACACGCTTGTCCGCCGCGCGCATCGAGCGACTCGTCGCCGAGCTTGACGCCGCACAGCCCGGGTAGTCCAGCGACATGCGCCCGCCGCAGATCGTCGCCGGCTTCACAGCACTGGCTTGGGGGATCGCACTGGCCACGGTGCTCCACGATCGCCGCACCATTCCCTTGTTGCGCCCGAAGGACGCAGCGACGCGCGCGCCGGTGACCGTGATCGTGCCCGCCCGCGACGAAGAAGCAGCGGTGGAACAGACCTTGCGCGCCTTGGTGCCTCAAGCCGCCCAAGTCGTAGCCATCGATGATGAATCGCGCGATGGGACGCGGGCGGCCATGGGCCGCGTGCCGGGCATCGAGGTGATCGATGGCACCCCGCCTCCGCCGGGATGGCTCGGCAAGGCTTGGGCGTGTCAGCAGGGCGTGCGACGGGCGCGCGAAGCGTGGCTGCTGTTCGCGGACGCCGACGTCGTCTTCGCGCCGGGCGCAGTCGCCGCGCTGCTCGACTTCGCGCGCCGGCAAGGAGCTCGGGGCGCCACCGCTTTCCCCTACCTGGAGACTGGCACGGCGATCGAGCGAGCTGTCCTGCCGGTGGCTGGCGCACTTATGGAGACGGCGATCATCCCGTCGTGGGCGGCGCGACTGCCGTGGACCAACGTCGCGATCGGCATCGGGGGCTGCCTGCTGATCGAGCGAGAGCTCTACGACCAGATCGGCGGACACGCCGCCCGCCGCGGCGAGGTCGTGGACGACTTGTCGCTGGCGCTCGCCGCCAAGCGTGCGGGCCATCAGCTGCCCTGGGCCCGCGGTGAGCACCTGTGGCGCTTGCGCTATTACCGCGGTGCAAGCGACATGTGGCAGGGCTGGCGCAAGAACGCAAGTCACGCGTGGGGCGGCTCGCTGGTTGTCGCGCTCGCGGCCGGTGCCAGCGTCCAGCTGGTGCTGCTCTACCCTTGGTGGGGCACCCTTCGCCGTTCGCGTATCGCAGCGGCGGCAGTGGTCCTGCAAGTGGCGGTGTTGTCGCAGGTGATCCGCGTAACTGACATACCGGCGCGTTACGCGCTTTGCGCGCCGGTCGGCGCAGTGTTCATCGGCGCCGTCGGTATGCAAGCGGTGCTCGACCGGGTCCGGGGGCGCGCGGAGTGGCGCGGACGGCGAATCGCCGCCGCGGACGCGACTGACGGGTCGGGCAGCTGACGATGCCTGCGGCTGTGCTCGCGCTTGCTCCGCTGGTCGCTCTACTGCTCGCGGTCGGCGGCTGTGCCGACCCGCCGGGAGCCGAGCAGCCCGGCAACGCCGGTCGCTTGCACCGCCCGCCGGCGAATAGCGACCAAGGCCGCCGTTTCGCCACTCCCGGCATCTACCGACTGCGCGTGGATGAAGGCCGTCCTGCCCTGCTGTTCGTACCGCGAGCCGTGCGGGCGAAGCGCCCGCTCCCGCTCGTGATCATGCTCCATGGTTCTGGAGGCCGCGCCGCGTCCGCTCTGCGCCTTCTGCGTCGTGAGGCGCAAGCTCAGGGCACCGCGGTCCTCGCTCCCGCCTCGCGCGGGCGGACGTGGGACGTGGTGCTCGGCGGCTTCGGGCCGGACGTCGAGACGATCGACTCGCTGCTTGTTCGGGTTGCCCGCGGGTTGCCGATCGACTCCTCCCGAATGACCATCGCGGGATTCTCCGACGGGGCCTCCTACGCGCTCTCGCTCGGACTCACCAACGGCGATCTTTTCGATCACGTCGTCGCCTTCTCGCCAGGATTCGCTGCTCCCGTGGCCAGAAGGGGCCGGCCCGCGGTCTTCGTCTCACACGGCGTCCGCGACGGCGTGCTGCCGATCGACCGCACGAGTCGCCAGCTGGTGCCGGACTTCAAAGAAGACGGCTATCCAGTCCTTTACCGCGAGTTCTCCGGAGGGCACACGGTTCCACCGGCGATCGCCGCAGAAGCGCTGCGGTTGGCCGCCGCCCCTGAATGACGAGCGCGATTTCAGCCAATCGTGTTCTCGATCACGCCCAGGGATTCGATTTCCATCCGGACGACGTCGCCAGCCTTGAGGAATTGCATCGGATCCATGCCGACGCCGACCCCGCTCGGCGTGCCGGTCAAGATCAGGGCGCCGGGTTCGAGTGTGCAGGCTGCGGAGATGTGCTCGAGGAGCTGGTCGAGCGAGAAGAGCAAGTCGTTCGTGCGCCCGTCCTGGCGCAGTTCGCCGTTGACCCAGCTGCGCAGGAAGAGGTTGTCGGGCGCCGGGACTTCGTCTGCCGTCGTGATCCACGGGCCGAAGGGGCAGAAGCCATCAGCTCCCTTCGCGCGCGTCCACTGGCCTTCGCGCTTTTGCAGATCGCGGCCGCTGACGTCGTTGGCCACCGTGTAGCCGGCCACCTCGCCGTTCGCTCCCATCACCATCGTGAGCTCAACCTCGTAGTCGAGCCGGCGCACGACCTTGGGGCAATGGACGGTGGCGTAAGGGCCGGTCGCCGCCGCTGGAGGTTTGAGGAACACGAGCGGGCTGTCGGGGACTTCGCGGCCCGTCTCCTTGATGTGAGCCAGGTAGTTCCAGCCGATGCAGAAGATGACCGGCGGACGATGCGGCGCGAGCAGTTCGACCGAATGAAGCTCAAACGTCTCGCCATCGGCAGGTGTCCGGTCGCCGGAGCTAAGCCGATCGAGCACCGTGGCGCCATTGTCGAAGGCAACGATCGAGCTCCCGCGGACTTCGCCGGCACGCGGCCCGAGCCGGTCCTGTGAATTGTTGAAGGTGGCGAGCTTCATCGCCGGAACCTAGCGCGATCGCATCGCCTCAGAACCGGAGCCTGGCCACTGCTCCGGCTGGTCGCTTAGTGAGGCAGGCTTCGTACCGCGCGTGCCGGCCCGAGGGCGGTTAGCGGCGAGGGGTCGCTCAGCGTGGCCACGAAAGGGGGACGCACAAGGTCTTTGAGGGCGGCAACGCATTGAGCGTCCATGCGCGTTCCGGCCTCTTCGTCGAGTAGTGCAAGGGCCCGCTCCGGCGTCCACGCCGAGCGGTAGACGCGGTTGGAGACCAACGCGTCGTAGACGTCGCACACCGCCAAGATCCGCGTTTCGAGATCAAGGTCGTCTTCGCGCAATCCGCGCGGGTAGCCCGAACCGTCGAGCCGTTCGTGATGATCGTGCACCAGACGGAGCACCGAGGGTGCAAAGCCGCCGAGCCTCTCCAGCAGGCGAACGCCCTCAGCCGGATGCTTGCGGATCTCGGCGAACTCCTCGTCATCGAGCGCGCCCGGTTTCTGCAGCACAGCGCTGGGCACCGACAACTTGCCGATGTCGTGCAGCAGCCCCCCGACAGCCAGCGTCCTCAGCCGCTTCGCCGGTAGTCCCAAGCGTTCGCCGAGCTGCACCGCGAGGACCGCGACGCGGCGAGTGTGGTCTTCGGTCGCGGTGTCCTTGACCGAAAGCGTCACCAGCAGCGTGCGTACGTGCGAGCCGAGAAACGCTTCCTCTGTTGTGACGAGTTCGCCGGCCGTGAGGTCTCCGACCAGCGCTCGCGACGAGGCCTGCTGGCGCATGTCGAGCACCGTCGGCAGTGCCAGGGCGATGACACCGGCGAGCTGCACGGCGTGGCCGGCGTAGTAGCCGACCGTGCCGGCTGGAATCGTCATCTGAGCGACCAGTGCCACGGCGAGCCAGGCCACTCCCATGGCGGTGATCAGGTCCGATGGCCGCCGGGAGAGCTGCCAGGTACGGACTGCGCGCACGGCGATGATGCTGAACAGCGCCAAGCCTGAGGCCATCATCGCTAGAGCGCCTGCCCCGCCGGTCTCCGGGCGCGCTTGGGTCAGCGAAGGCGCTACGAGGGCAGAGGCGCCAAGCCCGACGATCGTGATGGCAAGCATCAGTTGCACCGTGATCAGTGGTGCCATCCGTCGCGGCCGCTGTAGCGCGGGCAACGCGCTCAAGGCGAGCACGGCGGCGCCGGCCGGCAGCGACAGGCCACCGGCGACGCGGCCAACGCCGTTGTCGCCGGCCAAGACGCCGGGCGTGGCGAAGCCGTGCACCGCGAGCAGCGCCGTCATGGTCGAAAAGGCGGTTCCCAACAGCACGATGCGACCGTCGCCTCGTCGTGCACCGGCGATGCTCAGGACGGTGGAGGCAGCGGCGGCGCTGAGCGCGGCCGCGACCACAAGCACGAAGTGAGTGAGCGGCGCGGGAGACAGCGGGTCGTCAGCGAACCACTCGACGACGGCCCCTGGGATGGTCGCCGCCGTGGCGACCGCGACGACCAGAAGCAGCGCCTTATCTCCCCTCTGCCGCGGTCTCATGCCCATGCAATCGGCTGGCTCGGGTTTCCATTGAGTCCCGCGCACGTGACCGGACCAATCGCGGGTCATTTGCGCCGGCTGCGTCAGAGCCCGTAACCTCGGCGCGTGGAGCACGACGCACAGGACATCCAGACGGCTGCTTCGGCAGCGTCGCTTGCGCCGTCCTCGGAGAGTCCTGTCGTCGCGGACGTGCAAATGCTCAGGGGGCCTCGGGTAACGCTGCGCCGGGGTCACGTGACCGATGCCGAGGCCTTGGTCGCCGTTCTACAGGCGCCTGCGGTAGCGCGTTGGTGGGGCGACTACGGCCTCGAGCGCGTACGCAAGGAGGTCGCGGACTGCTACGTCATCGTCATCGACGGCGAGATCCACGGTTGGGTCTTCTGCGAAGAGGAAAGCGACCCTGATTACCGCCACGTTGGCTTCGACGTCGCGCTGTCGCCGGCAGTGCACGGCCACGGCTACGGCTCCGAGGCGCTGCGCGTGCTGATCAAGCACCACATCGAACGAGGCCACCACCGTTTCACGATCGACCCGGCGGCCGGCAACGCCCAGGCCATCCGGGCGTATCGCGCGGTCGGCTTTCGGCCCGTCGGGCTGATGCGCGCCTATGAGCGAGGGCCGGACGGCGTCTGGCACGACAACTTGCTGATGGATCTGCTTGTAGATGAGTTCCGCGCTTGACCGCTTCGAGCGAGGCCGGCAAGCGTGCTCGCCGGCGCGGATTTCTGGTGGAGTAGGACTCACACCGTGACTAGTCCTTCAGCGCACAACGCCGGATCGCCGCGAATAAGCGTCGTCATGCCGACCTACGACCAAGACGCGTTCTTGCCGGCGGCGGTCAGTTCACTGCTCTCGCAGACGCTCGAGGATTGGGAGCTGGTGATCGTCGACGATGGCTCTCCCGGGGACGCACGCGCCGCGCTTGGGCACCTGCTTGACGATCCGCGGATCCGGCTGCTGAAGCTCCCCGAGAACACGGGGCTGGGGCACGCCCTCAACCAGGGTCTCGATGCAACGAGCGCTCCCTACGTCGCCTACCTGCCGTCCGACGACCTCTACTTCCGCGACCACCTGGCATCGTTGCATGCCGCTCTGCAAGCGCAGTCTCCCGGCGTGCTCGCTTGTGCCGGGATCCGCTCTCGCGGCGTCGCCTCCGTCCCCGGCCGCGATGTGGTGGAAGCCCCCGGCCGCATCCCCGGGGAGCCGATGCAGCTCGTCCAAGTCATGCACCGTCGCACCGAGGACCGCTGGATCGAGCGCAACGAGCTGACCACCGACGATCTTGACCGCATGCTGTGGAACCGGCTGCTCGCCGGCGCTGCTCCCGTCGAAACCGGTGAAGTGACGTGTGAGTGGGTGCGCCATCCGCGTCAGCGCCATCTTGCCTTGCGCGAGCCGGCCGGCGGCCTCAATACCTACCGGTCGCGCTATCGCGTCAAGCAGCCCCTGCGTTTGCAGAGCACCATCGGCGTATCGCACGACGAGGTCGAGCAATACCGCGCCGATCGCGAGCGGCCTGACACACCGGTCGCTCAAGACGGCTTGCGCATATTGCTGGTGGGCGAGCTCGCCCACAACCCCGAACGGGTCCTGGCACTCGAAGAGCGCGGCCACAAGCTCTACGGCTTATGGACGAAGGACCCGTATTGGTTCAACTACGTCGGCCCGTTGCCGTTCGGGCACGTCGAGGATCTGCCACCCGACAATTGGGAAGATGCCCTCGAGCGCTTGCGGCCCGACGTCATCTACGGCTTGCTCAACTACCAGGCGATTCCTCTCGCGGATCGGGTCCTGTCTCGAGCGCGTGCGCTCGGGATCCCCTTCGTGTGGCATCTCAAGGAAGGCCCGTTCTTCTCCCGTAAGGCCGGGACTTGGCCTGAGCTCGTCCGGCTGCACACGCGCTCGAACGGCCAGATCTATTCCAGCGAGGAGCTGCGCGACTGGTTCGGCGCTGTTCTGCCAGCGACGCGCGCGCTGCCGTCACTGGTGCTCGACGGCGACTTACCGCGCCGTCCGCGTCAAGAAGGCCGCCGCTCGGCGTTGCTTTCCGACACAGACGGCGAGCCCCACACGTTGATCGCAGGGCGCCCGATGGGCCCTGATCCGGAGTTCGTCGGCCGGCTGGCCGCTCATGGCGTCCACGTGCACCTGTACGGCGAGAAAGTGCAAATGCAGATGCGTGATTGGGTGCAAGCCTGCCAGCGCCTTGCCCCCGACCACCTGCACCTGCACCCACAAGTGCCGCCGTCACGTTGGGTGGAGGAGTTTTCGCGCTACGACGCCGGCTGGCTGCACGACTTCCGCAGCGCGAACGGCGGCGACATCCTCGCGGCCATCTGGGATGACTTGAACGTTCCGGCGCGCGTGGCCACGCTCGCCACAGCAGGAGTTCCCTTCATCCAGCGCGACAACTCCGATTCCGCCGTGGCGACCGACTCGCTCGCGCGGCGCCAGGATCTGAGTGTCTTCTTCTCCGGACCCGAGGACCTGGCCGAACAGCTCAAGGACCGGCAGCGCATGGGACACCTACGTGAAAGCGTGTGGAGTCAGCGGGAGTTGTTCACCTTCGACGCGCACGTCGATCGGCTCGTCGAGTTCCTGCGCTCAGCGATCGCGATCGCGGGCGCGGATCCGGGGACCGGCTAGACACGCGCCCCGCTGGTAAGCGAGCCGGCCGGGATATGCAGCTTGCCAGCCCGCAATGCCGCGCGCTTGCCGACTGAGCCCTTGTGACCGAGTGCCGGGGCGGGGGGACCTCTTGAGATGACTGTTCCCAGACCCTCGCGCTCAAGGCCCATCAGCGCAAGCCGACCTTGCCTAGAGAGGGTTAGACGCGGTTCGGCGCCCACAAATCTTTCGTTCTCGACCGAGGCGTGGCTAGTACCTTGACTCGCTGCCGGTTGTCCGCAGTGTCCTCCTCACTCCCAGCATGCCCTCCACTTCTGATAACGGCGACCCCGCAGGTACCCCTTCTGAGCCGGCGTGGCGCTCTGGTGCCGGCGACTTGGTTGCTGTCTTGGACGCGGACGGCCGCATCGTCGAATGCGATCAGGCGTCGGAACGCTCTCTGGGCTGGACTGGCGACCAACTCGTCGGCCGCCTTGTCGAGGACCTCGTCGAGCCCGGCGCCGAACAAGTCGTCCGGCTCTCGCGCGCCGATGGATCCCGCGCGGAGGTGACCTGGACCGAACGGCTCGAGCAAGGCCGGCGCGTCGTCAGGGCCACCGATCTGAGCGCCCAACTGCAGATTCGACGCGAGCGTGACGAGGCGCGTGCC
>JADDQZ010000020.1:0-7355 GCA_016781085.1 Actinomycetota bacterium | reverse complement strand
AGCCCCCGGGCTGGCGCTTCTCTTTCTTTTGCCCAAGCCGCCGAGCACGTCGCCGAAAGTCACCGCGAAGTCATCGCCGACGCGCTGAGGGCCGTAGCTTCCGGGCTCGAGCCCTCAGTCAAGCTCCGCTATCCGACGGCAGAAACGCCGGACGGTCAACAACGCTGGTTGGAGTGCCGGGCGGCAGCGGTGCACGACGATGAAGGCAACGTCGTCGCCGTGCGCGGCAGCTCGCAGGACGTTACGGAAGCCGCCCTCGCCCATCACGACGTCATGCAGGCGCGCGACTTCTACCAAGCGACGCTTGACTCGCTGGAAGCCCGCGTGGCGGTCCTTGATTGCGAAGGCCGCGTCCTCGCGCTGAACCGGGCATGGGAGCGATTCGCACAGGACGCTCGCGAAGTCGACATCGGCGTAGGCGCCAACTACCTCGACGTCGTGGCGGAAGTCACGCAAGCCGGAGAAGAGCACGCGCAGGCGATCAGGGCCGCGCTGAGCGCCATGTTGCGCGAGCACAGCAGCGACTTCATGCTCGAATTCCCGAGCCGTGACGCCGCTTCAGATCAGTGGTTCGTGCTGCGGGCGGCGCGCTATCGCGCCGAAGGCCCGGCGCGCTTGGTCATCTACCACCAGAACATCAGCGAACGCGTTCACGCGCAGCGCGACGCGCGCTGGCGCGCTCGTCTACTTGACGAAGTCGACGCCGCAGTGATTGCGTCAGGTCCGGACCGCGCCATCACGCACTGGAGCCCAGGAGCTCAGGCGCTGTTCGGCTTGACGGAAGAACAAGCCGTCGGCCGGACCCTCGCCTCGTTGATCATGACCGGGGAGTCGCGGCGACTAGAAGGCGAGATCGTGCGCGCGCTCCTGGCCGACGGCCGCTGGGAAGGCGAGTACGAGATGCGCCGCTCTGGTGCCGAACCGTTCATCGGCTATGTGCGGGCGAGCATGTTCACCGACGCAGGGGTGCCGGCGGGCTTCATCGCCGTCATCAACGACGTCTCGGACCGTGTGCGCTCCGAGCAGCAGTTGCGCGAAGCCCGCGACGAACTCAAGGCCGTTACTGAGAGCATGGGGGAAGGGCTCTACACCCTCGACGCCGATGGCCGTTTGACCTTCATGAACGCCGCTGCCGAGCAGATGCTCGGATGGCAAGCAGACGAGCTCTACGGCGAGCGTGTCCACGACATCGTGCACCCTCACCGCACCGGCGGCGAACCTTTTCCGTCGGAAAATCCCATTCATTCCGTCACCCGCGACGGTGAGCCGGTTCGCGTCGAAGACGACACCTTCGTCCGCGCCGATGGCTCGGAATTTGCCGTGTCCTATACCGCTACGCCGCTGCCCAGCGAGCGCGGAAGCGGCGTCGTGGTCGTGTTCTCCGACATCAGCGACCGCAAAGCGCGACAGCAGCAGATGATGGCCGAACTGGAGTCGCTGTCACAGCTCGCGGTCATCCGCGACGCGCTGGACCACGAGCGTTTCGAGCTCTACGCCCAGCCGATAGTCGACGTGGCCTCGGGTGAGGCGGTCCAGCACGAGCTGCTGATCCGCCTGATCGAAAAGGACGGGACTGTCGTCCTGCCGGGGGTCTTCCTCCCGGCTGCCGAGAGGCACGGCTACATCCGTGAGATCGATCGCTGGGTCATCAGCGAAGCCGCCGACATCGCCGGCCGCGGCCACGCCGTCGAGCTCAACCTGTCGGCGGACTCTCTAGGTGATCCGGGATTGTTCGAGGTCTTCCGCAAAGAGTTGAGCCGCGCGAATGCTGATCCAGCCAACATTGTCATCGAGATCACCGAAACGGCCCTGCTGAAGGAAGAAAAGCTGGCGCAGACGTTCATCGGGCGCATCAAAGCGCTCGGCTGCAAGATCGCCCTCGACGACTTCGGCACCGGCTACGGCGGCTTCACCTATCTCAAGCACCTGCCGGTTGACTACTTGAAGCTCGACCGGGAGTTCGTGCGCGACCTTGTCACCAACCCGGCCAGCCGCCACGTGGTCGAAGCCATCGTCTCGCTTGCGCGAGGCTTCGGCCAGCACACCGTCGCCGAGGGCGTCGAAGACGAGGAGACGTACGAACTGCTCGTGGGAATGGGCGTCGACTTCGTGCAGGGTTATCACCTCGGTCGCCCTGCGCCGCTCGAGCAATCGATCGGCCGCAACGCGGTCGCGCGCTGAACGGGATCGGCCGTAACGCGGTCGCGCGCTGAACCGGGCCGGCCGTAACGCGCTCGCGCGCCGGACCGGATCGGCCGTAACGCGCTCTCGCTGGAACCTAGTGTGGGGCTGTCCCACCCGGCCTTCTTCACGCGGTCGTCAGCCGCCCGGCTGGCCGCGGGGCGAACGCTTCGCGGCGAATCTTGGACAAACGCACAACCGGCCGGAACGGCTCGACGCCGACACTCCTGGAGGTATCCAGAGCTAGGAGGTTTTCGTTGTTGCGCACTGTCCTGGGTCGAGCGCTCCCCGCCGGGCTCTTGGCTCTGATCATCCTTCCTGCGGCGGCTTTCGGGCAGTCCGAGGCTCTCGACGTCAACACCGCCGTTCCCAAGGCGATCGATGAGCTCAACACGGTGTGGATCCTGGTGGCGACCATGCTCGTCTTCTTCATGCAGGCGGGCTTCGCGCTGCTGGAGATCGGCTTCTCCCGCGCCAAGAACGCCGGCATGGGGATCGCCAAGATCCTCGTGAACTTCTCGATCGCGTCGCTCGCCTGGTGGGCGGTCGGATTCGCGATCGCCTTCGGTGGGGGCGGATGGCTGGTCGGCGATTCCGGCTTCCTGTTTCAGTTCGGTCGCGATGTCGCCGGTGAAGCCGCGACCGGTGGCACGGCGGCGTTCTTCATCTTCCAGTTCATGTTCGCCGCGGTATCGCTGGCGATCGTCTGGGGCACGTCGCTGGAGCGGATGAAGTTCGCGGCTTACCTGCCGTTTGCGATCGTCTTTTCCGCGGTCATCTACCCGCTGATCGCCCATTGGGGCTTCGGTGGCGGCCTGTTCGCCGAGATCGGCAGCGGCGTGCAGGACTTCGCCGGCTCTTCGGTCGTCCATCTCACGGGTGCCACGGCGGCGCTGGCGGCCTTGCTGCTTCTCGGCCCGCGTCGCGGCAAGTACGGGCCGGACGGCTCACCGCGCGCCATTCCCGGTCACAACATGCCGCTGTTCGGCCTTGGCGTCCTGATCCTGTGGCTCGGCTGGTTCGGATTCAACGGCGGGTCGACACTCGGCACCGCTGACAACCGCTTCGCCGAAGTTGTCGCCGTTACCAACCTCGGCGCCGCGGGCGGGGTGATCGGGGCGATGGTCATGACCCGTGTGCTTCAGAAGACCCTCGACATCGGCATGATCGGAAACGGCGCCATCGCCGGTCTGGTCGCCATCACCGCTCCTTCGGGTTACGTCGAGTTCTGGGCCGCCCCGATCATCGGGGTAGTCGGCGGCGTGATCGTCGTGGCGGGAGTGTTGTTCTTCGAGCGCATGCGCCTCGACGACCCGGTCGGCGCCCTCTCGGCGCACGGCCTGGCCGGGATCTGGGGCACGCTGGCTTGCGGGCTGTTCACTTCCGAGCGGCTTGCCGAAGCGGTCGGTGTCGGCGAGCCGGGCTTGTTCTACGGCGGTGGGTTCCAGCAGCTCGGCGTGCAGGCGGCCGCGGTGGCATTGACTTTCGCGGCGGTGTTCGCCCTTTCCATGGTCACGCTGCTGGCGATCAAGGCGACGATCGGCTTGCGTGTCCCAGAAGCCGACGAAGACGCCGGCCTTGATATTTCCGAGCACGGGATGTACGGCTATCCCGAGCAGTTCATCCCAACCGCGGAGCTCGAGGGCTACGGCTACGCCAACGTCCCGCGCTCCCTTGATCACATCGCGCCCGGCGCCTACGCCGCTCGCGAGGAGGTGCACACGGCATGAAGATGATCGTCGCCTACATCCGGCACGAGGCCTTCGAGCCGATTCGGACGGAATTGCTGGAGCTCGGGTTCCCCTCGCTGACCGTCACCGACGTCAAGGGCTCCGGGCGCCAGCGAGGGATCACCGAGCGTTACCGCGGGGCAGAGCTCACCAACTACTTGCGCCCGAAGATCAAGATCGAGTGCGTGGTCGACGACGGCGACCTCGCGGTGATCGTCGACACCATCCTCAAGCACGGTCGCACGGGAGCGGTCGGCGACGGCAAGGTCTTCGTCTTGCCGGTGGAAGAGGCCTACCGGGTTCGCACGGGCGAGTCGGGCGTCGACATCCTCCAGGCTCATCCCGATTCAAACGGAGCGTTCGCGAAGTAGACGAGGCCCGGCGCACAAGCCTGTTCGCTGCACGCCGCGGGGTCCCCCGCGCCACGCGACGCGACGGCGAGCACACCCAAGGCCCATCGCCGTCCGTTACGGGCGGTGGTGGGCCTTGGCGTTTCTTGCCGCCGCCCGCTCGCAATGCACGCGAACCGGCTCACGGGCCGCTACTTACGGTCAGCGGTTGTGCGCGCGCGACACCGTGTCGGTCGTGGCTTGGATCGAGTGCGAGACGCGCTCGCTGAGCTCGCCCAGCTTCTCGGCCATCTGTGCGACTTGCTGGCGAACGTCGGTCAGCTCGCTGGCTGAGCGCGACATCACTTCCACGCCGCCGGCCATGTCGCCGATGTCTTCGGCAGTCGTCTGTACCGACTCGGTGATCGCGGTGAAGCCTGCCCGCGTCGAGGAAGCGCGCTCTTGCACGGTTTCCACGCGCGAGTTCGTCAGTGCGACAGCCGATTCGACCGCGTCGATGGCGGTCAGCGAGCTGCGGTTGAGCCCGGTGATCTCTTCAAGAGCCTGACGGGTGCGCTCCGCCAGCTTTCGGACCTCGTCGGCGACGAGGGCAAATCCGCGGCCGTGCTCGCCCGCGCGTGCGGACTCGATGGCCGCGTTGAGGGCTAGCAGGTTGGTCTGCTCGGCGATCTGGCGGACTCCCTCGACGATCGAGGTGATCGCCTTCGTCTGGACAGCGAGCTCGGCGACGTGCGAGCGGATCTAGGCGACCGCGCTCTCCATCTCCGATACCGCTTCTTCGGTCTGCTGCACGTCGATTGCGCCGCGCTCGGCGACTTCCACGCCGTTGGTGGTCTCGCTGCGGGCGTGCGATGCCTGGCCGACGATCACCTCGGAAGTCGACGTCAGTTCCTGCGCAGAAGCGTGCGACTGCTCGGCCGAAGCGGCAAGCGACTGCGCGACTTCGATCAACTCGGCCTGCTCCTCGATGAGCTCGGCGCTCGAGCGGTCGAGTTAGGCGATGAATGTGTTGGTAGTGCTTTCGCGAGCCCTGTTGAACGTCTCGCAGATCACCGCGATGTCAAGCGTGAAGAGCTTGCGATACGCGATCAGCACGCGCGCGAGGCGCTCCGGGTCGTCGCGCAGGCGGTCGACGAGATACGGAACGACTAGCGGTCGAAGCGAACGGTCGCGGCGACGTAAGAGGTGATCGGGAGATTGATGCGGTCGTGGACCGTGCCGATCTGCTCCACGTCGGTCAGCCGCGTGTCATCGAGTTTGCCCTTCCCACATGCCGCGGAAGTAGCGCTTGAGCGTGTCGCCCAGCTTCTGGCTCGAGTTCTGGTCGATGATGGCCCGCAGCTCGGGCACCTTGAGGACGTGGTCGTAGAACGACGCCTCGATGTCGGAGTCGAGCGCGCAGATCTCGGCGGTCTCGGCCAGGAGATCGAAATCTTCCTGTGTGAGGGCGCAAAGTTGGATCAGGCTCTGCCAACGGGGTCAGTGACCGCGGGGGTGGGGCCTCCCGAGTCCACGGGGCGCGATCGGTCGATAGCCGGGACGTCCACCTTGACGGCGCCCGACTTGGCGGCGGTCGTCTTTGTGGCCGAGGCCTTCGACGAGCCGGCGGGAAGCGCCGCCCGCTCCGGAGCGCGAAGACGGGCAAGGAAAGTGGGGGACTTCATGCGGCTCCGTTGAGAGTGGAGGGGGGAGCGTCCTCTGTCGGCACGCGCCGCGGATGCCTTGAGGGAAATGGTTGCGTGAGCAAGCCTGGCCCAGTCACCTGCTACGGTGCTGCTCACGGGTTGTAAGTGACGCCCGTGAGCTTGGTCGTCTCTGAGTGCGCGTCTTTACCGCGAGTTCGGGTCAGTCGAGTCTCCCGATTCGCTAGCCGGCCGCTTGACGTGGCCGCAAGGAGCAGCACTTCATGTCTCAGTCTTCCTTCGCCGATATCGGCGTATCTTCGGCGGTCGCCGCCGCCCTCTCGCGGCGCGGCATCTCAGCCCCGTTCGCGGTGCAGAAGATGGTTCTGCCCGACGCCTTGGCCGGCCATGACGTCCTGGTGCAGTCGCCCACGGGCTCCGGCAAGACGCTCGGCTTCCTTCTGCCCATCGTCGAGCGCTTGAGCTCCAAGTCCAAGCCGCAGTCGGCGCTTGTCCTTGCCCCGACCCGCGAGCTTGCGGCGCAAATCGCCGCCGAAGCCAACGACATCACTGCGGCGCGCGGGTTGCGCGTCGCCGCCGTCTACGGCGGCGTCGGGATCGAGCGCCAAGCCAAGGCAGCGCGCGCCGCTCATCTGCTGATCGCCACTCCCGGGCGGCTCTTGGACCTCATGAACCGTCGTGACGTCGGCCTCGGGAATGTCGAAGTGCTTGTGCTCGATGAAGCCGATCGCATGCTCGACATGGGCTTTCGCCGTGATGTTGAGCGGATCGTCCGCGCCACTCCGTCGCAGCGCCAGACATTCTTGTTCTCGGCGACACTTACCGGCGAAGTGGGAGAGCTCGCGGACGAGTACACGCGCGATGCGCGGCGCCATGAGCACGCGACCAAGCAGACGCGCTCAGAAACCATCGAGCACCACTTCCTCCCTGTCGTGCACGACGAGAAGCTCGACCGCCTGGTCGGAGAGCTGAGCGTCAGCGACAAGCGCACGACGCTGGTCTTCGTCCGCACGCGGCGCGGCGCCGACCGGCTCGTCAAGCGCATGCAGTCGCGCGGATTCCCGGCTGCCGCTTTGCACGGCGACAAGTCGCAATCCCAGCGCGAGCGCGCGTTGGCTCAGTTCGCCGACGGCCGCTTGAACACCCTGGTCGCAACGGACGTCGCTGCCCGCGGCATCGACGTCAACGGCATCACGCACGTGATCAATTTCGACATTCCCGCCGACGCCGAGACCTACGTCCACCGCACCGGCCGCACCGGCCGCGCCGACCGCGACGGCACGGCGATCACCTTCGTCTGCAACGACGAGCAGCGCGACGTCGAGCGCATGGCGAAGACCCTCGGATTGCGTGAGTCCTTCGAGCGTTCGGGCTTTCAGGTGCAGAGCCGCGGCCGTTCCGGCGGGCCGCGTGGTGGCACGGGCGGGCGCAACCGCTCACGGGCGAGGGTC
>JADDQZ010000026.1 GCA_016781085.1 Actinomycetota bacterium | reverse complement strand
CTGCAACAGCACCTGCGTGGGGGGCGGGCGCAAGGGCGCCTCGTCGGGCACGACGTCGTGGCAGGCATGGCCGTGGATAGCGCGAACCCTGCTGGCGGGCACCAGGTCGAGCAGCTGCGCCGTCGGGTTGCCATGCGCGTCGGGGGTGCGATCGGCCATCGCGGTCATCTTCTTGAGGCCCCGACCGCCGTCTTTGGTCGGTCGCTCGGACACGTGATTCCACACATGCTCATCGACGCCGAGGCGAGTGACGCCGACGAACCGGGTCTCATCGTCGGTCATGGCTGCCAGCAGCGGCTGGATCGAGGCCCACACGCTGTTCCTAGGTCGTCCCCAGCTGCCGGGCGATGCCGCGGATGCTGGCGTGCTGGCGCCGGACCTGGTTGATCGCCCACCAGCACCCCGCGACGTCAGTAGCGCCGCGGTGCGGTGACGTGCCCGGCCTGCTCGGTCAACACCTGATCGGGCAGGACGGCTCGCCGCAGCGCCAGGTCCGCTTGCGCCACACCAGCCGCCGGACCGGCCGGTCGAAGCACGGAGCGTCAGCGCGACGTCACGGCGGCCGCTGTGTCCGATCACCCCGCAGCCACGGCAGCCGATCGGGCCCGGTGGCGGCTCGACCACGACCTGCAGCACGCCCGCGCCCTCGTCGCGGTCGACCGTGAGCACATGCAGCCCGTCGAGCCCGGCGAGCAGGTCACAACGCGAGCAGTAGGGCGAGTCGGGCTGGCAGCGCGCAGCAGCGCACGCCGTGGGCTCGGACACCAGTCGAGGCCGTCCGGTGCAGTTGCTTGGACGCACCCGATCTTGAACGCCGCACCGCCTCTCACCCATCCCGCGTGCGACTCACGTCAGCGGAACTCGGAAGAGCCAGATTCGTCTCATCGAAGCTCACCAAAAGCGGCTGGACCGTGGCATGCTCCAACGGTCAAGTGCTCCTTGCGGTTGCTCCGTTGCAAGACGAATCGTCGCGGCTCACGCGAAACTGCACGTCTACGGCACGCCGCGGTCCGTCACGCACGCGGTGGGTCTGGCGAGGGCTTCCGCTCGCCACACCGACGACTGACAGGAGAGTTTGTGTGATTCCCAAAGCGACCCCCGCGAACGTCGCGCCGATTCCGCCTGGTTGCGCAGGCCCAGCGATCCCGGCGGATAAGGGGTACTTCGTCGAGGAGATCAGGGACGGTGTCTACTGGGTCACCGAAGGCGTCTTCCAAGCGATGTTCCTGACCACGGGCGAAGGCGTCGTCGCGATTGATGCACCGCCGACCATCGGAGACAATTATCTGAAGGCGGTTGCGGAAGTCACCGACGAGCCGGTGACTCATGTCGTCTACAGCCACTCGCACAGCGACCATATCGGGACAGCGTCGCTCTTTCCGTCCAACGCGACGTATATCGCCAGCGAGGACACCGCCGCGATTCTGCGCCGCATCAATGACCCCAGACGGCCAGTGCCGACACGCACCTTCAAGGACCGCGACACTCTGACCGTCGGCGATCAAACTCTGATCTTGGAGAATAAAGGACCCGACCACGAGCCGGGGAACATCTACATTCACGCGCCGAATCAAAAGATCCTGATGAAGGTCGACGTTTTCACCCCGGGATGGGTGCCTTTCAAGGATCTTTCACACGTCAAGGACATGCCGGGGTACATCCAGGCTCATGACGACGCATTGGCCTACGATTTCGACGTTCTCGTCGCGGGGCATGTGGCACGCCTAGGCACTCGTGAGGATGTAGAACGCCAGCGTGAGTTCATCCTGGATTTGAAAGCTCTCGCGACCGAAGCTATAGAGACAGTTGACATACAGCGCATCTTTGACGAGTCCGGCGTAGCCGACCAGAGCCGACCCGGCGTCGGGAACCCGTGGCTGCTCTTCGACGTCTACCTGAACACCGTTGCCGGACAGTGCGCCCACGCGATGCTGGCCAAGTGGAGCGGCCGCCTAGGCGGCGCTGACGTATTCATGTTCGACCACGCGTTGGTGATGGCCGAGAGCCTTCGCCTCGACTACGGCTTCCTGCCGAGGTTCTGACCGGCGTTGCCTGTGGCGAACTCCGCCCGCTCCTCGGGCGTGCTCCGGGAGTGCGGCGCGAAGCGGGCGGAGTACGCGGCCTACGCGTCCCGAGGATTCCCGGCCGTACGGACTTCCTGTCCGGTGATGTGTTCGGGCCGGATGGGCACCCGCTTCAACGGGACCCCCGTGGCGGCGCGCACGGCGGCAACAACGGCAGGTGTCGATGAGATCGTCGCGGGCTCACCGACCCCGCGCAGGCCGTACGGTGCGTGCGGATCGGCCATCTCGAGGACGTCGAGCCGCATCGGTGGCATGTCGAGGATCGTCGGGATGAGGTAGTCGGTGAACGACGCGTTCTGAACGCGTCCGTCCGTGACCTGGATCTCCTCCAAGAGAGCGAGGCCCAGGCCCTGCGCTGACCCGCCCTCGATCTGGCCCTCGACCCCCTGAGGGTTCATGATCCGCCCGACGTCCTCGGCCGCGGCGAGCTCCACGACCTTCACCAGGCCAAGCTCGACGTCCACGTCCACCACCGCCCGATGGGCGCACAACCCCCACTGCACGTGCGCGTTGCCTCGTCCGGTGTTCGCGTCCGGTTCTTCCGTCGGGCGGTGCCGCCACTCGACCGTGCGCTCGATCGGCTCGTCGCCGATCACGTCCCGCAGGTCGGCGATCGCCTCGTCGTCAGGGGTGAACAGCTTGCCGCCCTCGAGCCGGAGCCGGCCGGCGCCGCGTACCGCGTCGGGCAACCGGCGGAACAACGCTTCGCGAATCTGCTCGCATGCCGCCTTCACCGCCCCACCAGTCACGTACGTCTGGCGCGACGCCGACGACGACCCGGCACTGCCGACGGACGTGTCTGCCGGGTGGATCGTGACCTTCTCGACGCCCAGCTCCGTCCGCGCAGTCTGTTGCTGGATCGTCACGATCCCCTGTCCCATCTCAGCGGCCGCCGTGTGGACAAGGACCGTCGGCTCACCCCCGATGACTTCGAGCCGCACGCGCGCGGTCGAGTAGTCGTCGACGCCCTCGCCGTACCCGACATTCTTGATCCCGATGCCGTACCCGACACCCCGGACCACACCTTCACCGCGCGTGGTGTTTCCCGCGCCGCCAGGAAGCTCGATCGGGTTTCGCGGGCCGTCAGTCACCGGCGGCAGCGGCAGATCTCTGACCCGGCGGAGGAGTTCGGACGCGGGCGCCGGGCTGTCGATGAGCTGGTGCGTCGTCGGCAGAACATCGCCTTCGGACACCGCGTTGCGGACGCGGATCTCCACCGGGTCCAGGCCGAGCTCGGCGGCGAGTCTGTCCATTTGCGACTCGTACGCAAAGCACGGCTGCACCGCGCCGAATCCGCGCATTGCGCCGCACGGCGGGTTGTTCGTGTACACGCCCCATGCGTCCACGGCTACGTGTGGTACTCGATAGGGCCCGGTGGCGAAGGCGGCGGCATTCCCGACGACGCCCGCGGTAGTGGAAGCGTAGGCGCCGCCGTCGAGGACGATCCGCGCCTTGACGTAGACGAGCTTGCCGTCAGGTGTCGCGCCATGCTCGTAGGCCATCCGGGCCGGGTGCCGGTGCACGTGGCCGAAGAACGACTCCTCGCGGGAATAGACGAACTTCACCGGCCGCCCGGTCCGCAGCGCCAGCAGGCCGGCGTGAACCTCCATCGAGATGTCCTCGCGCGCGCCGAACGCTCCGCCGACTCCGACGATGGTCATCCGCACCATGTCCTCGCCGAGCCCGAGGCAAGCGGCCACCTGCCGCCGGTCGTCGTGGACATTCTGCGTGGCGACGTAGAAGTCGACGCCGCCGTCGTCCGCGGGTACGGCCAGCCCGGACTCAGTCCCCAGGAACGCCTGGTCCTGCATGCCGATCTCGTATTCCCCGCGGACCACGACGGGCGCCGTCGCCTGCTCGCCGTCGCCGGAGCGAACGCGCTGGTGACGTACGACGTTGCCCGCGGGATGAACGGCGTCGCTGTCGTCGGCGAGCGCCGCGACGGCGTCCACGATCGGGTCCTGGCATTCGTAGCGCACGACGACGTTGTCAGCTGCGCGGCGCGCCGTCTCAGGGTCGTCGGCAGCGATGATCGCCACAGCTTCGCCCTGGTAACGAACTTGATCGATGGCGAGGACCGGTTGATCGGCTACCTCGAGGCCGAAACACTTCGCACCAGGGACATCGTCATGCGTGAGAACCGCGAAGACTCCCGGCATCGCAACCGCGCGCGACACGTCGATGTCGATGATGCGCGCTCGCGGGTAGGGGCTGCGAAGGGTGGCGCCCCACAGCATGCCTTCGGCCCAGAGATCGGAGCTGAACGCGAACTCGCCCTTGACCTTGAGTGTCGCGTCGGGGCGTCGCGCGGTCTGACCGACACCGCCATCGACCCGCGTCGTCAACTCCTGCGCAGCGCGTGTCGGGGTGGCGTTGGGGCTCATCACGGCCTCCCCACAGCTCTTGCCGCCGCGATGCGGACCGCGTCGAGCACCTTCTCGTATCCGGTGCAGCGACACAGGTTGCCCGCGAGCGCCTCCCGGATTTCGATATCGCTGGGGTTCGGCGTACGCCGCAGCAGATCATCGGCCGCAACGACGAACCCGGGAGTGCAGAATCCGCACTGGACGGCGCCGGCTTCGATGAATGCCTGTTGCACGACGTTGAGCGGTTGGTCGGTGGGGGTCAGCCCCTCGACGGTCACGACCTCGCGGCCCTCCGCCTGACCGGCAGCGACGAGGCAGGCGCACACCAGCTCGCCATCGAGGTAGACGGTGCAGGATCCGCACTCACCCTGCTCGCAGGCGTTCTTCGATCCCGGAAGTGCGAGGCGCTCGCGCAGCAGATACAGCAGGCTCTCGCCCTCCCATGCGCAGTCCGCGGCACAGGTCACGCCGTTGACGACGAGATTGACGCGCATCAGTGCATCCCATCAGTCAACTGGTACGACTCGAAGACCCACCGCAGAGCGCGGCGTGCGATCACGGAGAGAGCGTGCCGGCGGTAGGCCGCGGTTCCGCGCACATCGTCGATCGGAGCGGCCGCGTCCGCGACCAATGCGCCGAAGCCGGCCGCGACGTCGGCGGGTAGCTCCGCACCCCGCTCCCACAGATTCAGGTCCCGCATCGCGGTCACAGCAAAGTCCTCGGCCGCGCGAGCGCGCACGGGTGTCGGCGCCGCAGAACCGATGCCGGTTCTGACGCTCCCGTCCGACGGGTGCAGCGCCACCGCGAACGAGCAGACCGCGATGACCATCGCGTTTCGCGTCCCGACCTTCGCGAACTGTTGCGGCCCGTCAGAGACCGGGACGTGCACGGCCACGATCAGCTCGTCGGGCTCGAGCGCGTTCCGCCGTACGCCGGTGAAGAACTCGTCAATGGGCACCTGGCGAACTCCCCGCATGGAAGCGGCCTCGACGGCAGCGCCACTGGCGAGCAGCGGTGGATGTGCATCACCCGCCGGCGACGCCGAACCGAGGTTCCCGCCAACCGTGCCGCGGCTGCGGATCTGCGGCGAACCGATTGAGCGGGATGCGATCGCGAGTCCGGGGAGCACGTCTGCCAGCTCCTTCGCGATCCGCGCATACGGCACCCCGGCACCGAGGCGGACGTGACCGTCCGTTCGACTCCACGTGGTCAGTTCGGCGATCCTCGAAAGGTCGAGCAGGGCGCCCGGCCTGCGCCGGTCGAAGTTCAGCTCGACCATCACGTCGGTACCACCGGCGATCGGCAGCGCGTCCGGACGACGCGCCTTTAGCTCGAGTGCCTCCGCCAGCGTGGCGGCTCGCAAGAAGTCCATG
>JADDQZ010000066.1:21209-22674 GCA_016781085.1 Actinomycetota bacterium | reverse complement strand
CGCCGTCTATCTGGCGGTGCGCTCCGGGCGCCGAGGCAGCTTGATGCCGCCTCGCCATGGCCGCCGCCGCTTGCGCTGCCGTGACTCTGGCGACCCGACGCTTCGCGCACCTGCAATCGCCGGGCCCACCGGCCGGGCGGCGTTGATCTGCTCGAATCGATCTTCGAGCGATCGGGCCCGCCCGGCGTCAGGGCGATGGCAGGCCCACCATCGTTGAACCGTCAGAGGTACTTGCGGAAGGCGTCGGCGATGTCGCCGTCGAGCGTCATCCGGGCGCGGTTGTCGTCGCGGTCGATCTGCGTGTCCCACGGGAACGGCATGTCCCGGTTCTTGCAGTAATTGCCTAACGCCCCGAGTGCGCCGGCGAGGCTGTTCCAGCCGGCGGGCAGAGACCGCCGCCGCGTCGTCGGCGGTGACCTCCTCGTCGGCGTGCTCGGCGAGGTAGCGGCGAACCCGACGATCGTGTCCGACCGTCCGCAGATGCCGCTGACGTCGGCGGGCTTGTGGCGGACTCGCCGACCGTCGAGATCTAGCCCCATTCTCCGCGGCTCTGCTCAATGGCGCGGCGGACTTCGTCGCCACCATCGAGCTTGCCGCGGAACTCCTGGAGGCGCGCGTTCACGCCATGCCGCGTCGCTGAGAAGCAGATCTAGAGGGGCTCGGCCGTGAGCGACTCAAGCAACGCCAGCAAAGCAACCGCGTAACTGCCAAGGATCACCCATGCGGCGCCGAAGTTCATGCCTTGCGCGTCCGGCGCGGCGACCATCAGAACGAACACCACGAGAAGCACGCTGACAGTAACCATCGCGGGTGCCCATAGCCGCCGCGCCCAGCCGCTCACCGCCATCAGGTAAGGCCCGACAAGCGTGGCGATGACCGACGGCGCTGCTGTCCACGCTTCAGGCGTGGACAGTAAGAGCGTGGACGCCGTGAAGATGATTGCCGCCACTCCGGCGGCTTGCAGCGCTTGTCGCCGCCGGCGCTGAGCGCGGTGTTCATCGTCTGACGATCGTTGAGCGCCGGGAAGCTCAGAAGGTCCGCTCATACATCGCCGTTGAGCGAGATCCGCCGCTTTCGCGGCTTCGTCTGCGTCGGAGTCTGTGTGTGGCGCCGGGAACTCATGCGGTGTATTCGTCGAGGTCCGGCAGAATCTCATCGAAGTCTTCCGCGATGGTGATTTGCCCTTTGAGCGCTCCAGGCTGACGCTCGAACGCGTCAAACGTGTCAGCCAAGTCTTGAGCGGTTTGACCACCTTCGTGACGCGAACTCTTCTCGCGAAGCAACGCAAGCTGCCGGGCGTCCAGCCACCTCGGTGGCGCGTATTCAACACCGAATTTATTTACTGAGAAACTATCATTGCCTATACGGGTGTTCGGGCTATGTTCGGGGCATGGCTTACGCCGTCAATGGACGCGAGTTCCAGCTCAACTTCCGTGGCCCGCCGCAGGACCTCGAACTGCCTGGG
>JADDQZ010000066.1:0-21141 GCA_016781085.1 Actinomycetota bacterium | reverse complement strand
AAGTGGGCGCGTACTGAAACTGCTCGGAGAAGCAGTCACGGCGCCAACGCCCTTGAGGCCGGCACGAAGGGTCACGGTGCGGCCCGTCACGCTTTTTGACTACGCCGCTAACCCTTGTTGCCCCGCCGTCACGCGCCGGCCTTGCGCGCCGAACGCAGTTGGTACGCGAAGCGAATCGTAAGCTGAAGTCCGCTGACGCGCGTCGACTACGGTCGCCTCGAGCGTTCTGATTCGCGTCACGGCTGCTTCGCGAAGTCGCCGCAGCCGCGTGCGTGCGCCCTCACGCCGTCGTAGACGATGATGACCCGGGCGCGCTGCCGCACGCGCAGGTTTCCCAACGAGCGGCAGTGCACCGAATCCGTGCCTCAGGTCTTGATCAGCCGTTCTTTGGTACGACGCCTGGCGGCGCGAATCGCTCACGCCGCGTCAGCTGAGCCGCGTCGTTTGTCATCTCGATGGTCTTTGAAATATCCAGCGAGTCCAGGACCGCTTCGACCACCGATGGGTCGAACTGCGTCCCGGCATTGCGCCGTAACTCTTCGATCGCCGCCTGCCTGGGTATCGCACGACGGTAAGGGCGATCAGAGATCATCGCGTGGAACGCGTCGCAAGCCAGAGTGATACGGCTGGCTATCGGGATGTCCTCACCGAACAGCCCGTCGGGATAGCCATTGCCATCCCAGCGCTCGTGATCCGCTCGCACTGCCGGGGCGAGGCGGGCAATCGAATCAACGCTGCGAACGATCCTCTCTCCGTCTACCGGATGCCGGCGGATAGCTTCCCACTCCGCCTCATCGAGCGGTCCGGGCTTGTTGAGCACACGGTCGGGAACCCGGACCTTGCCGACGTCGTGAAGTAGCGCCACCATCGCAACCTCTTCGATCTGTTCAGCGTCGAGTCCCAGCCGCTCGGCGGTCTCCTGCGCCAATCCGACGACTTCGCGGGAATGCTCTGCGGTGTAATTGTCCCGGCCTTCGAGAGCCACGACCAGTGCGTCCACCGCCGCCGCTCGGATTGCGGCGGCACGTTCGCCTTCGACGACCTTGCGAGAGTCGATATCACGGGCCACCAGTCGCCCCAGCACTTTCATGAAACGGACATCGCGCTCGTCGAGGTCATGGTTGGGAGTGCGGCTGAGGCAGCAGATGGTTCCGTAGAAAGTGCCATCGGCCAGGACGACCGGCACGCCGATGTAAGACCGGACGCCCAGCTCGCGCGTCATCGGCATCTCCCGCGTAACGGGATGCTCGAGCGTGTCGTTGATGGCGGCTAGGAACTCCGCGGTGAGCACGCGGTGGCAATAAGTACGCGAGCAGAGGACTTGGTTGCCGACTTTCAAGCCCCATTCGTCGCCTCGAGCAACAAGCGTTCTGAGCGTGTGATTCTCGGGATCTATCTCCGCGAGCCAGGCGAGATCCATGTCGAGCTGCTCGCGCGCCACGGCGAGCGTCTGTTGAACGTGCGCGTCGGTGTCCGAGCTGGGAAGAACGCCGCTGGCCATCGTCGGAGTGTTGCAGCCAGTCCCTTACCGGACGTCCGTGATAACTACTGAAACACGCGAGTGCGGTAGTCGCTTGCAAACACAGCGCAATGGAATCGCCGGGGCATTCCCTTCGGGGGGGGGCTGGCCAGACCGGCGGCGCGTCCCGCACCGTGACGCGCCGCCGGCCCACCCACCTATAGGTCTCGGAAAGTACTTAGAACCGCTTCGACGACCTGCGGCTCGTGCGGATAGGCGATCTGCTCGAGCGGCTTGGAGTACGGCATCGGCAGATCCGCACCAGTCACACGGGCGACAGGAGCGTCGAGATAGTCGAACGCCTGCTCCTGGATCAGCGCGGCGATATTCGCACCCACACCGCCATGCGGCCAGCCTTCTTCGACCACGACGACACGATTGGTCTTGCGCACCGACTCAAGGATTGTGTCGAGATCAAGCGGCCGCAGCGTCCGCGGATCGATCACTTCGGCCTCGATGTCGTGCTTCTGCGACAGCGTCTTGGCCGCCTTCTCCGCAGTGGACGCCATCCGCGAGATGCCGACGATCGTCACATCGGCCCCTTCACGGCGGATCGCGGCCTTGCCGAACTCGACGAGGTGGTCGTCACCCTCGGGGACTTCGCCGCGCTGGCCGTAGAGGTACTCGTGCTCGATGAAGATCACCGGGTTGTCGTCACGAATCGCCGCCTTGAGCAGGCCCTTGGCGTCAGCCGCCGTGCTGGGCACGGCCACGAGCAAACCCGGCACGTGCATGAACATGGCTTCGAAGCAGTGCGAGTGCGTCGGGCCGAGTTGATGCCCGGCGCCCTGCGGCATGCGGATGACCAGCGGCACCCGTGCCTGCCCCCCGAACATGTAATGAATCGTGGCGGCGTGGTTGATGACCTGATCGAGGGCCAGCAGCGCGAAGTTGATCGTCATGATCTCGACCACGGGACGTAGGCCGAGCATGGCCGAGCCGACACCCATGCCGACGATCGTGTTTTCGGAGATCGGGGTGTCGCGCACGCGCTTGTCGCCGAAGTCCTTGAGCAGTCCAGAAGTCACCTTGAAGGCGCCGTTGAAGACGCCGATGTCCTCGCCCATGAGATAGACGCGCTCGTCGCGCTCCATCTCCTCTCGCAGCGCTTCGTTGAGCGCGTCGCGGTAACGCATGACCGGCATCAGCCGTTCCCTCCTTGAGCCGGCTGTTCAGTGCTTTCCGCCGTGCTCGGGGCGCCCTGAGCCTCTTCGGTGGGCTTGGGCGCCGTCGCATCCTCGCGCTCGGCCACCGTGACCGCGTCGCGGTACGCGTCTTCGGGACCCCGCGCTGAGGCGGGCAGGTTGCGCTCCTCTTCGCCACGGTGCACGCCCGCCGAGCGTTCATCGACCGAGTACCAGGAGTCCGAGTCGCCTTCGAGCACGTAGACGTGGTCGTACAGCGACTCCGGCGGCGGGAACGCTGAGCGATCAGCGAAGGCAACCGCGTCGTCGATGCGCTTGATGATCTCCTGATCCATCTGATCCTGCTCGCCGTCGGGCAGCGTCCCCTGCTCGACCAGTGCGCGACCAAAGCTCACGATCGGATCGCGCTCACGCCACTCGGCTACCTGCTCCTTGGTCCGGTACTCCTCCGGATCAGCCATGGAGTGACCGCGGAAGCGATAGGTCATCGCCTCGACGAGGACCGGCTGGCGCTCCTCGCGCGCGCGTCGGATGGCTTCACGCATAGTCGTGTAGGTGTCGACGACGTCCATACCGTCGCAGCGCACGCCCGGCACACCGAAGCCGTCTCCGCGCTTGTGGAGCTCGGTTACCGCAGAGTGGCGGGCGAGCGCCGTGCCCATACCGAACTGGTTGTTGGTGACCATGAAGACGATCGGCAAGTTCCACAGCGCAGCGAGGTTCAGCGTCTCGCCGAACGTGCCCTGATTGGAAGCGCCGTCTCCGAAGACGCAGACCGTGACCTCATCGAGGCCCTTGTAGTCCGACGCGAACGCCATGCCGGCGGCCAGCGGCAAGTTGCCGCCGACGATGCCGTAACCGCCCATGAAGCGGTTCTTGAAATCGAACATGTGCATCGACCCGCCGCGGCCCTTCGAGACACCGGTCTCGCGACCGAACAACTCGGCCATGACGTTGTCGGGATTCGCACCGCGCGCCAGAGCGTGGCCGTGCGAGCGGTACGTCGAGATCAGGTAGTCCTCGTCGCGCATCGCCTGCACGGCACCGACGATGGTTGCTTCCTCGCCGATGGCGAGATGTAGGAAGCCTCCTACCTTCGCCTTGGCGTACATCTCACCCGCGCGCTCCTCGAAGCGGCGGATCAAGATCATCGAGCGTAGCCATGCGCGGGCTACGTCGGGATCGGACAGGTCCTGGTTGGTCATCTCCTGCGCCTCCGTCCCCATTAGCCCGAGCAAGGTAGCGGTTTGAGGGTCATGAGGTCCTTCCGATGTCTTGCTCGCGAGCCGCGGGGCGCCAGAAAGAGCGCCGGCTGAGCGAAGTGGATTCATGGTGCTTGGGGATCTCCCGGAATCGGTTCACAGCGCGCACGCCCCGTATCGTGGTCGCCCGATTAGCGGCCGCCCTGATACTGCTGCCAGCGAGCAAAGAAGCGATCGGCTTCCATCTGCGCGAGGTCTCCGCGCAGTGCCCGCACCAGCCGGCGCGTGTGCGTGGGAGAAGTGTCCCAGAAAAGGACGACTTCCCCCGATTCGATCTCGACGACCTCCACCGTATCGACGCGATCGCCCGACGCGAGCCAGGCCGGAGCGAAGCCTCCGCGGCGCACGAGCAGCTCGTAAGCCCGGTTGGCTCTCATCGCGCAACGCTGGAGGAAAGCCGTTCTGCTGCCCGCGCGAACTCGCCGTCGTAGAACACTTCTTCGCCAACCTTGAGGGCAGGAACCGTAAGCACACCGGCACTCGCTGCCGCTTGAGTCGCCGCATCCAGGCGACGTCGGGTGGAGTCGAGCTCCGTTCCCTTGATGACCGCAGCCGGATGCAGCTCACACGCCGCGGCGGAAATCAAGACGTTTTCCTGGCGGCCTAAGTCGCGTCCGCCGGCAAAGGCCTGGCGGAAGGCCGCCACCGAGAAAGCCACCGCGCGGCCGATCTGCTTGGTGTAGGTGGCCGTGAGCATCGCCCAGCGCGTGTCGGCTGGAAAGGGTTGCGGCCAGCGCATAGCCTGGAGCTCCAAGGCGGCGGCGCGACGCTCGATGTCGCCGCGGTAGACGTTCTCCTCCTCGGCGCAGCGAAAGCCGCCGACCCCGCCCGCTGCCAATCCGCTCGCGTGCACGGGCTGCCATTCCGGGACCACGCCGAGCACGTGATGAATCGACTCGGCGGCGAGGTAAGCCTCGGGCGAGGCGAGATCGAAATAGAAAGTCGGCTGGTCGATGAAACGCAGGCTAGCCGTGGATTAGCCAGCCATCGGCGTCGCGCGCGGCTTCCATGACGCCCTCAGAAAGCGTCGGATGGCCGTGCACGATGCGCGCGACTTCGGGGAAGCCGCCTTCCAGCGCCTTGGCGTTGACCAACTCCTGGATGAGCTCGGTCGCCTTGGCCCCGACGATGTGGCCACCGACGAGCTCGCCGTAGCGCTTGTCGCCGACGATCTTGATCATGCCGTTGCGATCACCGTAGACGGTGCCGGCGCCGACCGCCCCGTAAGCCACCTTGCCGACGACAACGTCCATGCCCTGCTCGCGCGCCTGTTCTTCGGTCAAGCCGAAGGAAGCGACGTTGGGCGAGCAGAACGTCGCGCGCGGGATGTCGACGTAAGACAGGGGGTGGGTCTCCAGTCCGGCGGCCGCCTCCACCGCGATGACGCCCTCGTCGGAGGCCTTGTGCGCCAGCGCGGGCCCGGGAACGAGGTCGCCGATGGCGTAGACGTTCGCCACACTTGTGCGCATCGCACCGTCCACGGCGATTAGCCCGCGCTCGTCGACCTCGACGCCGGCTTCTTGCAAGCCGAGCCCTTCGACGTCGGCGCCGCGACCGGCGGCGATGATCAGGTAATCGACTTCGGCAGTCGCGCCGTCGCCGTATGACAGCGTGACCGACGAGTCGCCCGCCTTTACGTCACGGACGAAGGTCGACGTGTGGATGGAGATGTTCTGCTTGCGAAGCGCGCGGTCGGCGATCTTCGAGATCTCCGGGTCTTCGGTCGGCAGCACGCGATCGAGCCCTTCAAACAGCATTACCTCGGTCCCCAGCCGCCCGAACGCGCTGGCGAGCTCGGCGCCGGATGCGCCGGCGCCGATAACCCCCAGGCGCGCGGGCAGCTCTTCCAGCGCCCAGCCTTCTTCCGTGCCGATCACGCGCCCGCCGAACTGAGTTCCTGGAACCGGCTTGCCAACCGAGCCCGTGGCCAGGACCACGCATGTGCGTGCTTCGATCTCGGTGCCGTCGAACAGCGATCCGACGCGCACGTTGGCGTCTTCGGTGACCGCACCGTGACCATCGATGACGTCGATCGAGTTCTTCTTCATCAGGCCCGCAACGCCGCCCGTCAGTGTCTTCACTACGCGCGCGCGGCGAGCGCTCACGCCCGCGAAGTCGATGCTGCGCCCGTCGACGCGGATACCGAATTCCTTGGCTTCGTCGATCTCAGAGACGATGTCGGCCACACGCAGTACCGCCTTGGCCGGGATGCAGGCGTAGTTGAGGCAGCGGCCGCCGACGCGGTCTTTCTCCACCACGGCGGTCTTCATTCCGAGCTGGGCGGCACGGATGGCGGCCACGTAGCCACCGGGGCCGGATCCGATGACGATGCAGTCGTAGGCGCTTTCGGGCATGGCGGCGGACACTAGCGAGTCGTCTCGTCAGGTCCTGCCGCGCGCACGGGTCGGCTGGCGCCCGCGGGCATCTGGATGCGCGCCATCGCCTTGACGAGAAAAAAGAACAGCGGAGTGGAGACTCCCAGCAAGCCGGCGCACAGCAGCACGCCCTGGAAGTTCGATGCGCGCATCAGCAGCAGGAAGGCGAACAGGATCGTGATGCCGAGGACGCCTTGCCAGGCGAGCAGCGCCCAGTAGCGCTTAAGCCAGATGCCGACCGCGAGCGCCGCCATGAACAGCGGAAGGCCCAGCGATTGCACAAGCGTGGGTTGTTCGACTCCCTCCAGCTTCCATCCGGTCGCCAACAAGACGGCGTTGGAGATGGCGATCGCCGCGGCCAGCGCGGCCGAAAGCTTCACCGCCAGAGGGCGCTCTCCGGGGGCGAGTGGGCGCAGCTGAGCCCGAGCGGCGTCGTTGGCGGCGCGCATGCGGGCGTAGCCACGCGGAGACTCAGCCGCTTCAGGCGAGACTGGAGGCCCATCCTGGGCTACTCCGGGCGTGAGCGCAGAGCTCGGCTCAACGGCTTCGGGGGCGGGCGCCGGAGTCGGCTCGGCAATCTCTGGGGCAGGCGCCGGAGCCGGGCCGGCCGTTTCAGGCGCGAGCCCAGGCCCGGACTCCTGCTTCGTTTCGTTACGCGACGGCAACAGGTTGCTCCAGCAACCCGCGTAGCTCGCGTGCCGCGACTTCGGGATCGGGAGCGTCCGCTACCGCGCGCACGACCACGATCCGGCGCGCACCACGCTCGATCACTTCAGCCACGTTGGCTGCATCCAGACCGCCGATGGCAAACCACGGCTGGCGCGGCGAGCGCGACGCGGCGTACGTGATGTAGTCGAGCCCGGCCGCCGGGCGGCCCGCCTTGGTGGGAGTCTCGTGGACCGGGCCGGCCGCGAAGTAGTCGACGTCGGGATCCTCGAGCGCAGCGTCGAGCTCACGGGGAGCGTGCGTGCTCAAGCCGACGATTCGATCGGGACCGACAAGCCCGCGCGCTTGCGCGGGAGACATATCGTCTTGGCCGACGTGCACGCCATCGGCCTCGCACGCTTGCACGAGGTCCGGGCGGTCGTTGAGGATGAAGGGAATCCCGAAGGCATCGGCCGCGGAACGGAAGGCCTTGGCCGCCTCGATCAGCCCATCGTCGTCGAGCTTCTTGTCGCGCAGCTGGAGCAGATCGACACCCCCCCGCAGGGCAGCCCGCAGCAGGCTCTCCGGGCGGGCATCGCAAACCAGATACAGCCGGCAATTTCTCACCCGCTCGCGCGCAGTCACCTCGCAAAGTCTGGCAGGCCGTACGACTCCGCGAGCGCCTGGCGGCAGTGCCGGCCACCGCTAGCATGAATGCCAACGGGAGTCCGCGAGAACCGGGCTGAGAGGAGGGCGCGGGGCCCTCGACCGTCGAACCTGATCCGGGTCATGCCGGCGTAGGGAGGTGAGCAAGCGTGGCTGATCGACATGGTGCAGACGTAGTCGTCCTCGGTGGAGGACCGATCGGCCTGGCCACTGCCTGGCGAGCGGCCCAGCGCGGGCTTGACGTCCTCGTACTCGACGCCGGCGCGCCCGCGGCGTGGCAAGTCGCGGCGGGGATGCTCGCTCCAGCCACGGAAGCGGAATACGGCGAAGAGGCTCTGCTCGAGCTCGGCCTGCGCAGCGCCGCGAGCTTTGAATCCTTCGCCGCCGAACTGACCGAAACCGCTGGCCAAGACGCAGGCTTTCGCCGGTCGGGAACGCTGGTGGTGGCGCGCGATCGCGACGACGCCGAGGCGCTCGACCGCTTGTTCGAGTTCCGCACTTCGCTTGGGCTCGAGGTGACCCGTCTGCGGCCAACGCCGGCGCGCCGGCTCGAGCCCGCGCTGGCGCCGACCGTGCGGCTGGCACTCGAGTTCCCGCACGACCACTCGATCGATCCGCGCCGCATGGTCTGTGCTCTCGAGGTCGCGGTGCGGCGTAGCGGCGGCGAGATCCGCCACGGGGCCAACGTGGTTCGCCTCGACGCGCAAGACGAACGAGTCACAGGCGTGCAGCTGGAGACAGGTGAGCGGATCTCGGCCGCTCAGGTCTTGGTCGCCGGCGGGGCGTGGACGTCCACGCTCGCAGGCTTGCCCGACGAGGTTCGCGTCCCCGTCCGGCCGGTCAAAGGCCAGGTCCTGCGCTTGCGCGACCCCGCCGGCCCCGGTTTGGTGCAGCGCTCCATTCGCACGCTTGACGCCTACCTCGTCCCCCGCGCGGACGGCGGCTACGTCCTTGGCGCGACCATGGAAGACCAGGGTTTTGATCTCACGCCCACCGCCGGTGGGGTGTTCGAGCTCCTGCGCGACTTGTCCGAAGTGCTGCCCGGCCTCTTCGAAATGCAGATCGAAGAAGTCTTGTGCGGCTTGCGGCCCGCGACGCCTGACAATCGTCCGGCAGTCGGCCCAGGCGCCCTGGATGGCCTCGTTTGGTCCACAGGGCACTTCCGCAATGGCATCCTCCTCACTCCGGTGAGCGCCGAGCTCGGCGCCGCGGTCTTAGCCGGAGAGTCCTTGCCGGAGTGGGCGCGGGACTGCGCGCCAGAAAGATTCACAACGAAAGCAGCAGCATGAAGGTCACCATCAACGGCACCGACACGGAGCTTCGAACCGGCGCGACGGTGCAGGCGGCGATCGACTCGCTCGCCCTGCCCGCGCAGGGTCGCGGCGTTGCCGTGGCGGTCGACGCCGAAGTGGTGCCGCGGGGTCAGTGGGAATCTACGTTGCTTGAAGAAGGCTCGCGGGTGGAAGTCCTGCGCGCGATCCAGGGAGGCTGAAGGACTTATGGCTACACAAGACCTCACGACCGCGGCGGCCGACCCGATGGTCATCGGCGGGCAGGAGTTCTCCTCCCGCCTCTTGCTCGGCACGGGCGGATTTCGCTCGCTGGAGACGATGACCGCGGCGATCGAGGCCAGCGGCTCACAGATGGTCACCCTGGCCCTGCGCCGCGTGGATCCGTCTTCACGCGGATCGATCGTCGATGCGCTCGATTCGCTCGGCGTGCTGCTTCTGCCGAACACCGCCGGGTGCTACACGGCGCGCGACGCAGTCTTGACTGCCAAGCTCGCCCGCGAGGCCTTCGAGACGAACTGGATCAAGCTGGAAGTCATCGGTGACGATCGCCTCCTGCTGCCGGACGCCCCAGCGCTGCTAGAAGCGGCTGAGGAGCTCGTCGACGAGGGCTTCATCGTGATGCCCTACACCAACGACGACCCGATCACCGCCCGCCGCCTGGAAGACATCGGGTGCGCGGCCGTCATGCCGCTCGGCTCGCCGATCGGCTCGGGCATGGGGCTCTCGAACCCCTACAACCTGCGCATCATCCGTGAGCGCGCCGGCATTCCGGTGATTCTCGATGCGGGAGTGGGTACAGCGTCGGACGCGGCTTTGGCCATGGAGCTCGGATGCGACGGGGTGCTTTGCGCCAGCGCAATCTCGCGCTCTGAGCACCCCGTGATCATGGCCCAGGCCATTGCGCAAGGAGTGTCGTCGGGACGGCTGGCGCATCGTGCGGGCCGCATTCCCAAGCGCTTGTACGCCGAGGCTTCGACGCCGGTCGAGGGCACGCCTGAGTTCTAGGCAGTCGCAGGCGCACCGGGCGACAAGGGTGCCTGGGGTGCCTACTTGAGCGTCGACTCGCTCTTCGAGGCGTGGGAGCGCGCGTGGTCTGGCCGTGACCCGCGCGCTTTCGCGGCTATCTGCGCGGCCGATGTTCACTACGAAGATCCGCTGACCCCCCGACCGCTTCAGGGCCCTGAAGCCATCGCGGCACACGCGGCGCGGCTGTGGCAGGCCTTTCCCGACGCCCGCTTGAATCCAACCGGGGAGCGCCTGGTGAGCGGACGATTCGCCGCGGCCCCGCACAAGCTGCTGGCTACCCACCGAGGCGCGATGCCCGCACTGCCGGCCACCCATCGCTCCATCGTCGTTCACGGCGTCGCCTATGCCGAGATGGACGCTGGGCGCCTCCAGCGCGTTCGGGTGTTCTTCGACCTCTACGGGATTGCCGTGCAGCTTGGGATCATGCCGCACTCCGGTAGCGCCGGGGAACGGGCGCTGATGTTGCTGCGGGGCTTCGGCTTGCGCAGGCGCGGCTGAGGTCAGCGGACGGTGATCGTGCCTTCCATGCCCGGGTGAATCGTGCAGACGTAGTCGATCGTGCCGGCGTCTTTCGCGGTCCACGTGTAGGTCTCGCCACCGTTGAAGAGCTCTGACTTCGGACCTTGACCTTCGCGCGCGACCGCGTTGTGCTGGATGCCCTCGTCCTCGTTGCTCCAGGTGATGCTTTCACCGGCCTTCACCTTGACGTTGGCCGGAATGAACTCGTAGTCCTTCATGGCTACGGCCACATCGCCTTTACCGGCCTGCTGCTTGGTGTCCGGGGCGGTCCCCTGCGGCCGGGCCTCCGGCTCTTCTCCTTGTCCGCAGCCGGCTAGCAGCGCGGCGGAAGCAATCGTCACGGCAAGTGTCCTGCTGGTTCTCATGGGATTCACGCTAGCGGGCTTTGCGGGCTTTCGACATCGACCAAAATGGGCTTGTGGTCTGAAAGGGAACCGGCCTCCAAAACGGCGATGGGCCCGGCGGCTTCAAAGCCGCGCCCAAGTAGATGATCGACCCAGCGGCCGCCGAGATGCTGGAAGTCGGGCACCACCGGAAGCTTGGAGTTGAAGTCACCGCCAAGCAGGACCGATTGGGCTCGAGCCCATCTCCGTGCCGCCGCGCCAGCCCGGTCTATGTCGCGCGGGATCTGGTGCAGCGGCCGCACGCTGGCGTGCAGGTTGACGACCCATCCGTCGTGCAGCCTGATTCCGTGTGCGTAGCGCCGCTCGGGCCGTAGCGTCAACCGCGCGGAGCGGTGTTCGAATGCGCGCAGGGGCGGGCGCACGAGGATTGTGTTGGCGCCGCCGCCTTGGGCTTTGAGGACATCCGGGTTGCGGCAAGCGATGGCGCGGCGAACCGGCAAGCCGAAGTTACGCGAAGTCAAGACGCTGTGGTGCTCGGCACCCGCGGCATGGCCGAGAACCACCGGCCACCACGGCGGAACTTCCTGGAGAAGAGCGACGTCCCAGTCCCAGCTCGCGATCGCCGCCGCGAATTCGTTGACCAGTGATCGCCCGGCGCCGGGGCGCGAACGGCCATGGAAGAGGTTCCAGATCAACACGCGCACCGCGCGGACGCTATTCGCCGGGAGTTACGAGTTGCTAACAGCCCATAGACTGTCCCGCTTGCCAAGGCATTTCCTCACCGGCGAAGAGCTTTCTCGCGACGAGATCGAGTACCTGCTCAACCGCGCGACCGAGCTCAAGCGCGACCCGCACGCTTCTCGCGCGCTGGCAGGCCAGACGGTAGCTCTCATCTTCGAGCACCCGTCGACGAGGACTCGGGTGTCCTTCGAAGTCGGAGTCTTCGAGATGGGCGGGCAGCCGATGATCCTGCGGCCCGGCGAGATGCAGATCAGTCGCGGCGAGGCGATTCGCGACGTCGCCACCGTCCTCTCCCGGCACGTCGCGGCGATCGGTCTACGCACGGGTGACGAGCAGATGCTCCAGGACCTCGCGCGCTACGCCACCGTCCCGGTGATCAACATGCTCTCGCCGCTGCACCATCCCTGCCAGGTACTGGCGGACCTGCTGACGATCAAAGAAGCGTTTGGCGAAGTCTCGGGACGATGCCTGACTTACGTGGGCGACGGCAACAACGTCGCGCGCTCGCTGGCGGTAGTCGGCGCGCGTGCCGGGGTCGACGTCCGCATCGCCAGCCCGGACGGCTATGCCCTTCAGGAAGATCACGGGGCGACCCTGTTCGCCGACCCGGTCGCGGCCGTCGCGGGAGCTGACGCGGTCTACACCGACGTGTGGCTGTCGATGGGAGACGACGAGTCCACGGCCAGCCGGCGGCGTGAAGCCCTGAGTCCTTTTCGCCTCGACGACGAGTTGCTTGACCGCGCCGCACCGAACGCCATCGCCCTGCACTGCCTTCCCGCTCATCCCGGCGACGAGATCAGCGAAGAAGTCCTCTACGGCCGGCGCGAGCGCATCTGGGATCAGGCGGAGAACCGACGCCACGCCCAGAAGGCGCTGCTCGAGCTGCTCGTGAGCTGAGCGGGCACAGTCGCAGCTGCCATCCTAGGTTGGTGCCCGCGCCGACGACTTCCACCCGCCCCGCTTCTGGCTCCGAGCTCGAGCTGACCATCGACACGCTCGCTCACGGCGGCAACGGCGTCGCCCGCAGCGACGGCTACGTCGTGTTCGTCTCCGGCGCCCTGCCCGGCGACCGGGTACGCGCGGTGGTGACCAAGTCCAAGCGCCAGTACGGCGAAGCGCGCACCATCGAAGTACTCGAGCCGTCACCGGATCGCATCGAACCGGTCGCCGACCATCCCGGCGCGCCATGGCAGGTGCTTGCCTACGATCGCCAGCTTGAGATCAAGCAGCAGCAGGTCCACGAGGCGCTCACGCGCATCGGGCGGCTGGAGGGCTTCGAGCTCGAGCCGATCGTCCCGGCCGTGCAGCAATGGCGTTACCGCAACAAGTTCGAATACTCGTTTGGCACCAGCGAAAGCGGCGAGCTGGTCTGCGGATTTCATGCCGCGGGTTCGTTCGATCGCATCGAGCCGGTGACGGATTGTAAGCTCGCTTCGGAGCGCAACAACGCCGTTCGCGAGCAAGTGGTCGCCTGGTGTCGCGAGCAGAACCTGAGCGCTTGGGACCGGCGAACGCAGACAGGACTGCTGCGCAACCTCGTCATCCGTGAGGGCCAGCGCACAGACCAGGTACAGGTCCGCCTCGTCACTTCAAAGGGCGACCTCGATGCGGATTCGTTGGTTGCCGCCGTTGACTGCGACGGGCTGTTCTGGACGCAGATCGAGCAACTGGGAGAGACCACGCAGGGCGGCGAGACCAAGAAGCTCTCCGGGGCATCCAAGCTCGAAGAGATGCTCGGAGACTTGCGCTTTCGCGTCTCCCCCGAAGCGTTCTTTCAGACCAACACGGTCATGGCGGAGAAGCTCTACGGCGTTGCGGTCGAGTACGCCCAGCTGCGTGGGCATGAGCGCGTCTACGACCTCTACTGCGGCATCGGAACCATCGCATTGACGATGGCGACCCGAGCGCGGCAGGTGATCGGCGTGGAGATCATCGAGCCGGCGGTGGCCAACGCGATCGAGAATGCCCGCTTGAACGAGGTCCTCAATGCCCGCTTCTATGCCGGAGACATCCGCTTGGCGATGCGCGACCTGGTCACCGAAGTCGGCAAGCCGGACGTCTGCGTGATCGACCCGCCGCGCTCGGGCCTCTCACAGAAGGTCGTTCGCCGCATCATCGAGGCGGCGCCGGGACGGATTGTCTACGTCTCATGTAATCCGACGACACTGGCGCCCAACGCAGCGCAATTGGTGGAGGCGGGCTATGAGCTCAAGCGCGTGCGCCCGGTCGACATGTTCCCGCAGACGCCGCACATCGAGTGCGTCGCGCTGCTGGAAAAGCAGTCAGTCTCACCTCAATAGTGCTTGAGCTCACCGGCGTTTAGCTCCTCGAACAGCATCTCAGCCGTCTCAATGTCGATGTCGGCGATGCCGGCAGTCCGGCCGGAGCCAACGGCGAGCTCGAAGTTGGCGAGGCGCGCGCGCCGCTGCCACGGATCCTGCTCGAGGGAGTGCTCCTGAAGCCGCATCGTGTCGGCCACGAGCGTCCAGCGCGACAGGCGGCGGCCTGACAGCACGACCCGCCCGGCGTCGATGCGCCAGCCGGCCGCCCGATATTGAAGCGCCCCGAAGGCGGCGGCGGCGAAGACGAGCACCGCGACGATTCCCGTGATCCACCGCCACTCGAGGTCAAGGGCAGCCTGCAGAATTGCGGCGGCGACCACGGCGAGCAGGACGGGCGGCCACACGTAACGGCGCCAGGCGCGCGCTGGTGGCCGCTCGAGCGCGCCTAGCGCGCCGGCCAACTCAGGCACGAATCGCGTGAGCAGCGCCTCCGCATCACGTCTCGGAATCAGCGGAAAGAGCGTCTTGGCGGTCGCGGGCTCCTGGCGGTAGCCCGCAACTTCGACGCGCAGACTCGCCAGCCCGAGCGGCTGCCGCAGTACACCCTCCACGAGCGACACGGCGTGAATCCGCGACAACGGCAGGCTGCTAACGCGCCGCTCCCCGAGGCCACGGCGGATCCGCAGCCGGTCACCGTCGCGCTCAAGCGTGAAGGCGAAGAAGGCGGCGATCGCGCCCGCGATGGAGATCAACCAAGCCCCCAGCAGGCAGACAGTCCCGACGAGCACGATGGCGCGTGGTGTCTCAAGCCGCTCCACCAGCGAAGGTTCGACGAACTTCGCGAGCACGTCGTCAGCGATGCTTGCCGCTCCGCCGACCAGCGGCAGAAGCACTCCGAGTTGAGGGGCGGTGAGCGCGCCCAACAGGAGCGCGCCGACGCCGAGCCGCATGCTTTCTGTCCCGGTTCCGGCCGGATCGGGCTGCCCGACGGCGGCGCGAAGCACTTCAGCGTCGGCGGCGGTCAGGGCGTTCAAGACGATCTCGGCCGCCTTGCCGCCACCGGCGGCCTGGACGCGCAACTCGACGATCCCGAAGAGCCGTTGAATCGGATTCTGGCTGGTGTCGACGGCCTGTATCCTGCTGAGCGGCACGATGGTCTCGTCGATGGACATCAACCCGCCGCGCAGGTGGATGGCGCCGTTGTCAATCCACCACGTGGTGGTAGCCCAGCGCCGATAGCCCGCGCCAACCGCACCGAGCACGCCAACTGCTCCCGTGAGCAGGGCGAAACCCGGATCGCCGTCGCCGGCGCTGAAGCCCGTGACGAGCGCGACGACGATCGGCAGGAGCAGCTCGCGCAGCGCCCGCAGTGCGTTGAGCACGATGGAAGCGCGGTGCAGGCGGCGCGGCTCGATGGTCATACGGGCTCCGCGTCGGCGAAGGCGAGATCAGCGATGCGGTCGCGGATCTCGGCCGCCTGCTCCTCCGTGAGAGCCGGGATCTCGTTGTCGCCGGCCGCGGTGTGAAAGACCACCGAAGCGAGGCCGAAGGCCTCCGACAGCACAGTCCGCTTGGTGTCAACGTGTTGGATCCGGTTCATCGGGACCAGTGTCCGTCGAACGGTGAAAGCACCGCGGACCAAGTCGATCTCCTGCTCGCGTACCTCATATCGCCAGAGGCGGTAGCGCAGCCGCGGTAGCACGAAGATGTCAGCGACCACCATGACGATGGCGATCGCCGCGACAGCCGGACCCGTGACGCCCGGCACCCCGTCGATCTCGCCGAGAACATGCGCCACCCACCAGGCTCCGAGCAACACGGGCACAGCCCGCACAAGCGCTTGCGTGGTCCACAGCGGGCGGGCGTTCTCGGCGAGTCGCCGGGTCGGCTCGGGCGTCGGACGGCGCGGCGCCGGCTCGCCCCCGACCGACTCGCGGCCGGCGTCGCCGGCCGGGACGTCGCCATGACTCACCAGGGCGGCAAGTCCGCGTACCACTCCCCAAGCTGCCGGAACGCCCGCCAGAACTCGCGCTTGGCCATTTCCTCGTCGAGCGACTCGTCGATGTTGGGTACGAACAGGGCGTCGATTGAGGGCGTCAGCTGCTGAATCTGCCCGGGACGAGGCGCGATCGTCGCCGCCAGCGGCAGTGCCAGCTCGTTCAGCACGGCGAGCGCGGGCTCTCCCATCACGACGATGATCTTGGGCACGACGATCGCGATCTCCTCGACCAGCCGCGCGACACAGAAGGGGTCAGCCAGCGCGGGGTCCTCCAGCGGGCATTTGGCGCAAAGCGTCCCGTACACAAGCAGCGGATCAATGTCGAGCCGGTGCAGCGACTTCATCAGCGCATCGCCGCTGCGACCGAAGAACGCCACTCCTTCTTCTATTTCCGACGCGACCGGAGCGAGCTTGAGCAGCATGATGTCGGCTTGAGGGTGGCCGGAACCGAGCACCGGGCTGAGGTGACCGCGCGGGCACCGCGAGCAGGCTTGAAGCTCGCGGGTGAAGTTGTTCAACTCGCGGATTGCTCGTTCCAGGTATTTCTCACGAATTTCGTCGTCGGTAGTCGGCATGCCGTGGACGGAGTTAGCCGCTGGCGGAGGTTCTCCTTGCCGTTGCATCATCGGTTGCGCTCGGCGCCCTCGATTGCCTTGCGCACCTTGCGCTCGCGCGCGACTCGACGCGCCGGAGCGGGAGTAGCGCGAGTCTGCAGAAACTTGATCGCCTGTACTTGCACGTATCCCAACGACGAATAAGTGCCGATGATGTCGGCGTCGCGCAGTGACGCCAGGAATTCCTGCGGCCCTTCGAAGTCGCGCATGCGCACGCGAACCGACCCCAAGCCTTGTGGCACGTGAGAGTCCGAGCCCGCCCCCGCGGGAATGCGGTACTTCCCCGCGAACCGCACCGCTTCCTCGTTGAACTCGCGCAACGCCACACGCGGGTTGAACACTTCGAGCAGATCGATGTCGTCGAGAATGGTCAAGAGGTGCTCGTAGTCCGGCACGGAGTGCAGCCGATCGAACGGATGCGGCACGTAGACCAGCCCGCCTTGGCGCTTGATGTCCGCCACGGTCTCTTTGAGCGACATCCCGCGCGGGATCTTCTCCTGGATGAACAAGCCGATCACTTCGCCTTGGTCGGCCGTCTTGACTTCTTCGCCGACGATCACCTTGAGGCCGAAGTCGTCGGCCAACTCAGCGGCCGCGAAGGCACCCGAGACCTCGTTGTGATCAGTAACCGCGATGGCGCCCAGTCGCTGCTCGCGGGCGGTTCCGAGCAGGACTTCCACCGGCGTGGCGCAATCATGCGAGTGGTCGGTGTGCATGTGCAGATCGACGTCGATGAGCTTGTGCCGGCGTAGCCGAACGCCGCCACGGCCTTCCTGCGGCTCGGGGCGCCGGCGAGCCGCGAGCGCGCGGAAGATCCGCTCATAGTCGTCAGCGACACGTTCCCACGACAGCCGCGCCCGCCCCGCCTCCGCGTGCTCGAGCAGCCGCCCGCGCAGGGGCTCGTCGCGCAGCAGTCGTGCAAGCAGGGCGCAAAGCGTGTCGACGTCACCGCGCTCGAACAACAACCCGAGCTCCCCATCGCCGAGCACGTTCTCGTACGGGCCGACGTTCGCCGCCACCGGAATCGCACGCGCCCCGATCGCCCGCAACAGCAGCCCGGGAGCCGGCGTCGCACCGACCGATGCGGCCACCACTACATCGGCGCTGGCGAGGATGTCCGCTTCGGACGCCTCGCCGGCCGACACGACACGGACGCGCTCACGCAGCCGGCCGCCCACCGGGGCCACGGGCAGCACGCCCGCTGGGACGTAGATGGTCGCGCGCCATGCAGGCTCGGCGACGAGGCTGCGCAACGCGCGCAGAAACAACCGCAACGCCGCCCGCTCTTCGTGTGCGCAGAAGACGATGTGAAGACCAGCGCCGGACTCGGCGCGCGGGCGGGGCGCCGCGAGCTCCACTCCCCCGGCAACAACTGTGTAGTCGGCGGGAAATGAGGCACGCAGCAGGTCAGCCGTGGTGGCGTAGGTTGCCGCACGCGCGTCGAGCCGGCCGAAGAACAGCTCTACGAAGCGGCGCGCCACTTGGGTGGACAGCACCCGCTCGGTCGGAAGGTGGAAGGTGCCGACGTTGAGAGCGCGCGAGTGCCGCAGGGCGACCGACGAAGCGCTCGGCGCAAACGGCTCGTGAACGTGGACGAAGTCCAGCGGCGCGACGTTGAGGGTGTGCTCAATCGTACGTGACACGTCGACCGGAACCGAAGGACTGGAGGCGCGACGCGACGGCGCGAGCGTCAGCACCTCGCCAACGCTCAAGACGCGAACGCCGCCACCCGCGTCAAATAGCCGCTCAGGATGCTCGCGCGCCGAGCGTATGAGCCGGCGGGAGTCCCGCACGGCGTCGGGCGCGCGGGACGGCGCGAGCACCAGCAGCTTGTGTCCGCGTGCCGCCAGACGCGCGCCGCACTCGCGCACGAATGAATTGACCTCGTTGTCGTCCTCCCAGGCATACGGCGTGACCTGGGCGATCGCAAAGGACTCCGACGACACGCAGGGAGCCTATCGGCGCTGTGCCGCAGCAGCTTCTCTCCCGGAGTGGCCTATCTCGCGCGGCCGCATTCCGTCACCTCATCGAATCAGGCGTGAAACGAGCCGGGCCCTGGCGTGCCCGGCTCAGTTCCTTGCTTGCTCAGTCTCTCAGGCGTCCGCGACGGCGGATTTGCGCTCGGCCGCTTCGGCGGCGGCCTGCTCCGCCGCTTGCGCGGCGGCGCGCGTGCGCGAATGGTCAGCGATGAACTTCTCGGTCGCCTCGCGCGCGAGGTGATCGGGGCGCTGGTTCATCGGCGACTTCATCAGGTAAGAGCTCGGACCATCCAACTGCCCGCCGATGCCCTCGTTCAGCGCGAGCTTGCAGCAGCGAACGGCGTCGATGACGATGCCCGCGGAGTTCGGCGAATCCCACACTTCGAGCTTGAGCTCGAGGTTGAGCGGCACGTCGCCGAAGGCTTGGCCTTCGACCCGGATATGCGCCCACTTGCGGTCGGTCAGCCACGGCACGTAGTCCGACGGGCCGATGTAGACGTCCTCGGCCGGCAGGGTGTGGTCCATGATCGATGTGACGGCGTTCGTCTTTGAGATCTTCTTGGACTCCAGCCGCTCGCGCTCGAGCATGTTGAAGAAGTCCATGTTGCCGCCGACGTTGAGCTGCGAGGTGCGCAACATCTTCACGCCGCGATCACCGAACAGGCGCGCCAGCGTCCGGTGCACGATCGTCGCACCGACTTGCGACTTGATGTCGTCGCCAATGACCGGCAGACCAGCCTTGACGAAGCGGTTGCTCCAGTACTCCTCGCGCGCGATGAAGACCGGAATGCAGTTCACGAAGCCACAGCCGGCTTCGAGGATCTGCTCGACGTACCACTTCGTCGCCTGCTCGGACCCGACCGGCAGGTAAGAGACGACGACGTCGGTCTTGGTGTCCTTGAGGATCTGCACGATGTCGGCCGTCTGGCCAGGCGCCTTAGTGATCCGCTGCGACAGGTACTTCCCTAGACCGTCGTGCGTCATCCCGCGATGGACCGGCACGGCGAGCTCCGGCATGTCGCCTTCAATGAACTTCAGCGTGTTGTTCTGACCCGAGAAAATCGCCTCGGAAAGATCCTTGCCGACCTTCTCGGAATCGATGTCGAAAGCAGCCGAGAACTCGATGTCGGAGACGTGATAGCCCCCGAGATCGACATGCATGAGCCCCGGCACTGCTTCCGAGCGGTCCGCGTCACGGTAGTACTGGACGCCCTGCACAAAGGAGGAAGCACAGTTGCCGACGCCGATGATGGCGACTCGCACCTTGTCCTTTTGGTAGCGCCCGCTTCCGTTCGCAGAGGGCGCGTGCCCGTTGCTGCCGTTTTGGCTCAAGTGTCAGACCTCGTTGGTGAAAGGGGAACCGCTAAGACCAAGAAACCGACGCGCCGAACGCGTTACAGCTCGGGGCCGGCGGCCGGTTTAAGAAGTTCCTGGCGCACGTGCCAGATGCGCTGGACGGTGGTGAAAACAGCCAGCCCGGCAAGGACGTAGACCGCGGGCTCGATCAGGTCCAACCCGGGAATCAGCTCTTCACCGGCGAAGATCAGCCCGGCGGCGAGGATCACGACGCGCACGGCACGGTCGGCGATGCCGACTTTGCACTCAACGCCGAGCGCCTCGGCGCGGGCGCGCGTGTAGGAGACCATCAGCGACGCCAGCACGCCGACAACGACTACGGCGACCGCGATCTCGTCTCCCAGGCGCGAGAAGTGCGCTGCGACAGCGACCAGGACGATGCCTTCTTCGATGCGATCGAGTGTCGAATCGAGGAACGCGCCGAACTTCGAGCCCTTGCCTGACATGCGCGAATAGCGCCCGTCTAGTGCATCGCAGATCGAACCGAAGGTGTACGCCAAGCCGCCCAGCAACCACGCTTCGTTCCAGATCAGCACCGCAGCGATCGCGCAGAGAACCAGTCCAGTGACGGAGATCGCATTCGGCGTCAGCCGAGACTCGATCAGACGGTCGCGAACGATTGCCTGGTAGGGGCGTCCGTTGCCAGGGCGATCACGACCGTCGACCGGTCGCTGTAGCGAGGGCGAAGCCATCGGCTGTCAGAGTCTATGCCAGGAGCTAGGTTGCGCGCGAAGGCGCCGGAGAAGCAGAAGTCACTCGGCGTCGTTCCACCTTGCGCGATCACGCCACGAGCTGGCCTGAAGCACCTCCGCCACAAGGGTCACGAGGCGTTTGGCGGCGCCGCGGATCAACGCCGCGACGCGAAGTCCGCTGTGTAGACGAGTCCTCTGGTTCCTAGCGTGCCAGAGCGCCGGCCGACGCCGATCCGGTTGAAGGCAGGATCAAGAAGGACCGCGCGATGCGCCGGGGAATGAATCCACATGGTCACCACTTGCCGCGCGGGGCGGCGGGCGCCCTCGCCTACGAAAGCGATGTTCTCTCCCACTCGCCGAGCGCGGCGGAAGGAACGAACGCGCGAGACCGCCGATGCGCCGTTAGCCGAAGCATGCGCGAAGTAACGATGGCTCACCATCTCGCGGGAATGACGGTCGGCCGCGAGGTTCAACCGCCGGCTAACGGATAGACGCGGGCGGCCATGGCGAACGCGGAACTTGTTGATCAGCTTGACGACTCTGTGCTCGCTACGGCTCAGAGACGGGGCGGCGTCAGCTGAAGAAGGCGATAAGGCAAAGAGCAGCCACCAGGCCGTCAGGCATGTGACGGTTGGAAGGGCCACATCGCGGGTATCCCGGGCAAAAGGCGGCCGAGTCTGGCCAG
>JADDQZ010000006.1 GCA_016781085.1 Actinomycetota bacterium | reverse complement strand
AATCCTGCCTCCACCTTCACGCCACGCTGATGCAATCCGACGCAGATCTCCTCGCAGCCACTTTCCGCGAAGTTAACCGACGCGACCTCGGGAAGCACCGTCCAGCCGTGGATGCACCGGATTCGCCGCTCGACGTCGGGATCGATGAACTCGCCGGTGCTCAAGGAGACCTCGAGGCTTGGCGCCGCCGCGCGGATCGCCGCGATCGCCTCAGCACACACCCCCGGCGCGAGCGTCTCGCGGCCATCCTCGCCGCGCGGATGCACATGGACGCCATGCGCTCCGGCAATCCAGGCACGAGCTGACTCCGCCGCCAGCGCGTCGGCCGACAACGGCAGCTCGGGATGATCGCCCGGCCGCCGGCTGCCGTTCAGGCACGCCTGCAGCAGCGGCGCTCTCACTCGGGCGGGATCTCCCCCGCCGCGTATTGCACGATCGACTTGTCGATCAGCCATTCCACCGGCGCGAGATCGTCGGTGTAGACCTCGCCGCCGCGCAGCCGTGGGCCGACGCGCGTGGCGGCCGCCGCCACGAGTGGCTTCAAGTCGGCCGGAACCGTCTGAGCAGCCGCCCGCATATTCTCGGCCGACACCGGCTCATTGGAAGCGATCAGCAGTGTGTTGACCCGCGCGATCGGGTCCCGCACGACATTCGGGAACACGCTCGCCACCGTCTCGGACAACACCTGCTCTAGGTCCTGCGAACTTTCGGGATGCCCGACGTTGACGACGACCACTCCGCCCGGGTTCAAGCGGCTCTTGGCCAGCTCGAAGAACTCGCGCGAGGTCAGGTAAAAGGGGATGTAAGGCTGCCGGTAGGCATCGACGAAGATCGCGTCATAGCGCTCGTCGGTGCGGCGCAGAAACGGCCGGGCGTCTTCGGCGAAGGTCTCGAGCTGTGGGCGCGGCCGCAGGTCGAAGTACTCCCGGGCGATGTCGAAGAGCTCCCCGTCGATCTCCACCGCGTCTATCTCGGTGGCGGGGAAGTACTTGGCGTAAGCGCGCGCGGTCGTGCCCCCCGCAGTTCCGAGGATGGCGATGCTCTTCGGCGGCTCGCGACGGGCGGCGAACGGCGCGATCAGATAGCCGTCCCAGACGTTGTCGGTCAGCACGCTGTCGGGCCGGTAGATCGAGTGCACGGCTTGGCCCTCGTTGAGCTCGAGGTGGCGCTCGCCGTCTTCGTATTCGATCACGCGCGCGTATTGGTACTCCGTGTCGGCCTCGTGAATCAACTCGCCCCGCTCGGCCGCTTTGGTGGTGCCCGGACTGAGGAGGAGCATCGCCGCGAGAGCGAGCGGAACCACAACGAAACGGCGCCCCAGCCCAAGCGCGGCTACGACCGCCAGAGCGATAGCGAACGTCAGGAATGTCCGCTGCGTCCCGACCAGCGGAATCAGCAGCAGCGCGGAAAGAAAAGTGCCGAGTAGCGATCCGACCGTCGAGATGGCGTACATCCGTCCTGCGAGCTGGCCCGCCCCCTCCACGCGCGCGAGCTTCAAGCGAATCGCCCACGGTGAAACGGCGCCGAGCATCAACACGGGCACGGCGACCAGCACCAGGACACCGAAAAGCGACCCGGCAAAAGCGCCGAGCGAGAAGGTGTCGAAGGCCTTGACGCTCAGCGAGAGAAACGGATCGGCGACGAGCGGTACGAACGCGAGCAGCACCGCTGCCACGAGGACCAGCAGGCAGAGGCCGCGCATGTGCGGGTGACGGTCGGCGAGGCGCCCGCCGAACCAGTAGCCGATGCTCAAGGCCACGAGCACGATGGCGATCGTGTTGGCCCAGACGATCGTCGACGCGCCGAAGTAAGGCGCCATCAGGCGTGCGGCCGCGATTTCCGCCCCCAGCGTCGAAGATCCGACGACGAAGACGAGGAGCTCGAGCGGTGGCATCCGCTTCGATTCAGCAGGAAGCGGCTGGACTCGGGTAGAGCGCTCAGAGCCGGCGATTGCCATCGGCGCCAGTTCTAACAGGTGGTGTCCGCGCTTTTCTCTAGGTTGGCGGACATGGATTCAGCCTTGGCCGGCATGGACACCGCTTCACTCGTCGCTGCCGACCAGCGTTATCTCTGGCATCCCTTCACGCAGCAGCAAGGTTGGATGCAGGAAGAGCCGGTCGTGATCGAGCGCGCCGAGAAGACGACGCTCTACGACACCGACGGTCGCGCCTACATCGACGGCGTCTCGTCTTTGTGGTGCAACGTGCACGGGCACCGTCACCCCGCGATCGACGCCGCCATCCGCGACCAACTCGATCGCGTCGCGCACACCACCATGCTGGGTCTCTCGCATGCGCCGGCGATCGAGCTCGCTGAGAAGCTGATCGGCCTTGCGCCGGCCGGTCTGTCGCGCGTCTTTTATTCCGACAACGGGTCGACAGCGGCCGAAGTGGCAGTCAAGATGGCTTTTCAGCACTGGCGCCACCTCGGTGAGAACCAGCGGACCGGGTTCATCTGCCTGCGCGACGCCTACCACGGCGACACCATCGGGTCGGTGTCGGTGGGTGGAATCGAGTTGTTTCACTCCGCGTACCGGCCGCTGCTCTTTCAGACGTGGAACGCCGAGCCGGGTGACATCAGCGACATGCGCTCGCTGCTCGAGCGTCACGGCAGCGAAGTCGCGGCCGTCATCGTCGAGCCGCTGGTGCAGGGCGCGGCGGGGATGCTGGTGCACCCGCCGGGCTATCTGCGCGCAATCCGGGAACTGTGCGACGAGTTCGGAACGCTTCTCATCTGTGACGAAGTGGCCGTCGGCTTCGGGCGAACAGGAACGATGTTCGCTTGCGAGCAGGAAGGCGTCTCTCCCGACCTGCTCTGCCTGGCGAAAGGCATCACCGGTGGCTACCTGCCGCTCGCCGCCACGCTGACCAGCGAAGAGCTTTACCAGTCGTTTCTCGGCGCGTACGACGAGTTCCGGACCTTCTTCCACGGCCACACCTACACCGGCAATCCGCTCGCGTGCGCGGCGGCGCTGGCCACGCTCGAGGTCTTCGAGACCGAGAACACTCTGGAACGGCTGCAAGCGAAGATCGCCCTGTTGGGTGATCTCCTCGCCGAACTGGTCGAGCCGCTGCCGGCAGTCGCCGAGATCCGGCGGCGCGGCTTCATGACCGGGATCGCGCTGATCGACCTCCCCGTAAGCGCCCGCATGGGACATCAGGTGACGCTGGCCGCGCGGCGGCGCGGCGCGATCATCCGGCCACTCGGCGACGTCGTCGTGCTGATGCCGCCGCTGGCGATCACGGAAGAAGAGCTACGCCGGCTGGTGACCATCACCGCAACCGCCATCACTGAGGCGACTGCCGGCAGACGCGGCTCAACGGACTGACTTCCGCGACCCTATGCGACGTGCCATCCGTGGCAGGCGCCGCAGCACGACGTCGGCGCAGGCCCCGCTTCGCAGACGCCGCGGTACGACCTGGGCGCAGGCCCCGCTTCGCGGCCCTGCTTTACCGATCAGTCCTCGTAAGGCGTGAAGTCGGCCTTGCGCGCGCCGCAGACCGGGCAGAACCAATCGTCGGGAATCGCTGCAAAAGCCGTTCCAGGCGGGATGCCGCCGTCAGGATCGCCTTCTTCGGGGTCATAGATGAACCCGCACGCCTCACAGATCCATCGCTGCGTCGTCTCGGTCTCCGTAGCCATGGTCGAGCGTTATAGCGGCCGGACGAAAAGCTCCTCGTGGGGCTGAAGCGGCGGCTGCCGGTCGCAAACCGAGGCGTAAGCCGTCGGTCGCGAGGGGTGTGACGATTTGGGGTCTCTATACGACATCAAATCGTCACACCCCCTCGCCGAAAAGTTCTCTCGCCCATAGAAGTCCGCGGACGCTCGCCGTGCTGCTCAGAAGCTAACGTCGTCGCACGATGCGCCCGGACCGGCCACCGACTTCCGAAGAGCTCAACTTCGGGGAGCCCTCGACTCCTCGTCCGGCTGCCACAGTGCTGGTGTTGCGAGGCGGGGCCCAAAGGCTCGAAGTGCTGCTCGTCCAGCGCAATCCCGCCGCCCGCTTCATGGGCGGCATCTGGGTTTTCCCCGGCGGCGTCGTAGATCCCGGGGAAGGCAGCGGGGAAGACGGACAACGGCAGGCCGCGATGCGCGAGGTGTGGGAGGAAACCGGCCTGCGGCTGGCCGGACCCGAGGATCTAGCGCTGGTGTCCCATTGGATCACGCCGGCGCAGCTCAAGATGCGCTTCGACACAGCCTTCTTCCTCGCCGAAGCGCCGCCGGATCCCGAAGTCCGGATCGACGGCCAAGAGTGCGTCGACTTCGGCTGGTTCGAACCCGCAAACGCGTTGCAGCGCTACGAAGCCGACAGCCTCCCGATGGTGCTGCCGACGCTGATGCACCTACAAGAGCTTCGTGACCTGCCAAGCGCCGAAGCTGCGGTTGTCTGGGCGCGAGAGCGCCATGTGCAACCTGTCGAACCCCGCGTGATTCAGCGCGACGGCCTAGCGCACGTCGTGCTGCCCGGCGACCCCGAGTGGGAATGACGCTGCCCGGTCCTGCTGCGCGCCAACCCCTAGTGGGAGGGACCCTGCCCCGTCTTGCCGGTCGGGCAATAGTGGGATGGCGTGACGCTGCTAACGACGATGAGATCGTCGCTCACCACGGGCGCCTGGTGTTCGCCAGCGCCGTCTCCCGACGGTGCCCGACGATTCAACGGCCGCCACGGCACACAGCATCAACGACGCGCCGATCCACCCCGGCGCGCTGAGACGCTCGCCGCCCAGCGTCAAGCGAACAAAGCAGCAAAAGCGGGCTCTGAGGCAAGGATCAGGGCGGTGCGCGCTGGCGGCGCGTGGCGCTGCGCGTAGGACTGGATCCAGAAGCCAAGGGCGCTGGCGATCACTGCGGTGACTGCCAGCGCGACCCACACGGTTTTACTGGGGGCGTCGTGAGATCGCCCGTCACACCCGCACGAAGAGGCAGATCAACCCGCAGCTAGACGGGTAACGCAGTCGCGCTCGGCGTCTGATGCGACACACCAGCGTTTTACGACAGCGACTCCAGAGCATTACAGTCACGACTTCTAATGACTACGGGCTGAAAGGCGGCCAGTGGAAGCATCAGCCCTGAATGCATCTGTTCGACTCCCCCGCTTCGGGAGCCGAACGGCGCTCCTGCGGCTGCGCTCTGACGATCAACTCGTCGCCACGCTGCGGGCCGGCAACGACGAGGCCTTCCGCGTCATCCACGATCGCTACCGGTCGCGCCTTTCCGCCTACATACGGCAGATGCTGCCGTATTCCCCGGTTCAGGATGCTGAAGATCTCGTCCAAGACGTGTTCATGCGGGCGTACTCGCAGCTGCTGACGGATTCACGGCCGCTGCAGCTGCGGGCTTGGCTTTACCGTGTCGCCCACAACCGCTGCATCGATCATCTGCGCCGCCCGATCCCCGCGCCGGCGGAGGTACAAGAGCAGGTCGACGTGCTGGCTCCCGATCTCGTCGAGCGCACGCAACAGCGCGAAGACTTGCGCCGGCTGATCGCCGACATCCAACGCCTGCCATCGCAGCAGCGATCGGCGTTGCTCATGCGCGAGATGGACGGCATGAGTTACAACGATCTCGCCGTCGCGCTCGACGTCACAGTGCCATCAGTCAAGTCGTTGCTTGTCCGAGCACGCCTTGGACTGGTCGAAGCGGCACAAGCCCGCGACACCGGTTGCAGCGAGGTTCGCGAAGAGCTGATGAGTTCCTATGACCGCGGCGTGAAGGCGTCGCCGCGCGCGCGGCGGCACATGCGCGACTGCGGCGATTGTGAGCGCTACTGCGAGAGCCTGCGGGGGGTTCGCCAGTCGCTGGCGGCACTCTCCCCCGTCATTGCGATTGGGCCCCTGGCGTTGCTGAGCAAGCTGCTCGGCGCAAGTGGCGCCGGCAGCGCGGGCAGCGGCGCCGCAGCCGGTACCGG
>JADDQZ010000068.1:2761-23332 GCA_016781085.1 Actinomycetota bacterium | reverse complement strand
GACGCCGGACACCATCGTGATCAGGGCGACGCTGAGCGGATCCAGCAACAGCGATACCTGGGCGTCCAGGCCAACCGTCTTGGCGTAATCCCATCCGACGGCGCGGACCTGGCGGTGGTGCTCGTCGAGCCCGTTGAGAGCGAGCATCGCCATCACGGAAGAGATGAACGAGCCGGCGATCATCGCCGTCCCGAGGAAGCCGGCGGTCTTGCCCGGCATGTAGCGCCAGCCCAGCCCGATCAAAACTGTTCCCGCGAGCGGGAACAACAGGACAAGCCAGCCGAAAGTCTCGATGCTCACAGTGCGGTCTCCGGCATGCTCATCCCTGCAGTCCTCGCAACTCGTCGACGTCGACAGGCAGCTTCCGGCGGAAGATCGCCACGATCAGACCGAGGCCGACGGCGACCTCGCAGGCGGCCACGACCATGACGATCAACGCGAAGATCTGCCCTTCTTGGTTGCCGTGGGCTCGCGAGAAGGCGATCAGTGCGAGGTTGGCGGCGTTGAGCATGAGCTCGATGCACAGCAGGATGACCAGCGGATTACGCCGGATTAGAACTCCCGCCATGCCGATGGAGAACACGGCCGCGGACACGACGAGATACCAGGTCACGTCCATGCCTCAGCCTCTCGGAAGTCCGGCGTTTTCGGCTTGCGTCTCGAGTCGTGCGCCGGAGGCCGTGCCCTTGTCGAGCTCGGCCCCGGGGCGGCCCGGCAGGTTCACGTGATCGAACTCACCGCGCACGAGCTCTCCGACGCTGAGGTGGCCCGGGACTTCGAGCCCCGCTCGGCGGCGAGCCAGGACGACGGCGCCCACGGCCGCGATCAGCAGCAGCATCGAGGTGACCTCGAACGCCAGCAGGAACTTGGTCAGCAGCAGTCTGCCGATCTCCTCCGGAGTGCCGAAGGCCGGGAAGAAGCCCGTGCCCTGAGTCCCCAGCACCGTCAATCCCGAACCCACCATGGCGATGCACAACTCGACCAGCAAGACGGTGGCGAACAGCGCCGAGATGACCTTCAAGCGGCCACCGGCTGGAGCGGCGAGCGCCGCCTTGTCGCCGCCTATGTAAGCGACGACGAAGACGTAGAGGACCATGACGGCTCCGGCATAGACGACCACTTGAGCGGCCGCGAGGAACTCTGCGCGCAGCAACAGGAAGAGCGCTGCGAGGGCCAGCAGGTGCGAGACCAGCGCCAGCACGGAATAGAACGGGTTGCGCAGCGCGATCGTGCCGATGGCGCCGGCGATGACGCCGATCGAAGCAAAGATAAAGACGACTTCGGCCATGAGCCGGAAGGGCAGACTACTCGCCGGCCGTACGCAGTGGCGTGCGGTCGAGCGGCTCGGCCATCAGCATCTCCTTGGTGAAGATCAGATCGGAGCGGTTGTAATCCGACAATTCGTAATCGTGGCCTAGCGTGATGGCGTCGAAGGGGCACGCGATTTCGCAGTAGCCGCAGAAGATGCAGCGCGACATGTTGATCTCGTAGACGGCGGCGTAACGCTCGCCCGCCGAGACGCGGTTCTCGGGAGTGTTCTCGTCAGCGACGACGCGGATGCAGTCGACGGGGCAGGCCGCGGCGCAGAGGGAGCAGCCGACGCACTTCTCCAGGCCCGTGTCCTCGAAGCGGTGCAGCTTGTGGCGACCTCGGAACCGCGGGTAGACGGGGACCTTTTCCTCGGGGTACTGAATCGTCTTTGTCCCCTCAGTCAGACGCTGGAAGGTCTGCTTGAGACCGCGCAGCGTCTCGCCGAAGGCGCGATAAGCGCCGCCGGCGCCGCCGGGGCTAGGTCCTCGCTGCACGAGGACGACGTCATCTCCGGGGTTGTACGGCATCAGTCGATCACCACGACGAGGATTGCGGTCACGAGGGCGTTCACCGTGGCCAGGGGGAGCAGGATCTTCCAGCCGAAGGACATCAGCTGGTCGTAGCGCAGGCGTGGAAGCGTTGCGCGTACCCAGATGAAGAAGAAGACAAAGAGGGAAATTTTGAACAGCACGACGAACGGATGTATCCAACCCGGCTCGTCCCAGAAGGGGATGTCCCAGCCGCCGAGGAACATCGTCACGGTGAGTCCGGAAATCACCAGGACGTTCAGGTACTCAGCGAAAAAGAAGGAGGCGAAGCGACCGCCGCCGTATTCGGTGGAATAGCCGCCGACCAGCTCGGCGTCGGCTTCCGGCAAGTCAAACGGGGCGCGGTTGGTTTCCGCGAAGCCGGCGATCACGAAGATGATGAAGCCGACGATCTGTGGAAACACGTACCAGCCCTCCGCCTGCTGCGCTTCGACGACCTCGGTCAACGACAGCGTGCCGGCCATCATGATCACGCCTACGAGAGCCAAGCCCTGCGATACCTCGTAGGAGATGAGCTGGGCGGCGGCCCGCATCGCGCCCAGGAACGAGTACTTCGATCCCGAGGCCCAACCGCCGAGCATGAGGCCGTAGAACGCGATGGCGCCGAAGGCGAACGCATACAAGACCCCGACGGAAGGATCGACGCCATAAAAGCCGACCTCGGTCCCAAAGATGTCTTGAGTGTTCGAAAAAGGAATGATTGCCCAGGCCGCGATGGCGGTGACCATCGAGATGATCGGCGCCAGCGCGAAGATGAATCCCACCGAAGTGCGCGGCCGGAAGTCCTCTTTCGTCAGCAGCTTCAGGATGTCGGCGATCGGCTGGAGCATGCCGAACGGACCGACACGATTGGGGCCGACGCGGTGCTGGAAACGGCCGAGCAGCTTGCGCTCGACGATCAGCACCATAGGCACCAACTGCAACCCGACGGCGAAGATGATCACGGCCTTGAGGATCTGGACCCACCAGGGCTCGTAGTAGCCCACGAGGGCCAGCGGCATGTTCAAGACGACCTCGTTCATTCGTTCATTCGGGGCGCGGTACCGGGCGGGCTTTCGCGCAATTCGTGCCGCGGTGGATTGAAGGGGCTTTCACCGATCGCGGGCATCCCGATGATGGGATTGATCGGCGATTCCTCCGCCGAGCCGCCCAGCCGTCGCAGTTGCACCGTGCCGTAGTTGAACAGGCTCGACGATGCGTCGGAAAGCCCTTCGGCGACGAAAACGGTTCCTTCCGGGACGGCGTGGCGCAGCTTGGCCGCGCCCTGGACTTGAGTGCCGTTTACCCCCACTTCGACCTTGTCGCCGTCGGCCACGCCGAAGCGCTCGGCGTCCACTGGCGACAGTTCGACGACCTGAGTCGGCCGCGCGTACTGCAGAATAGGGGAGACGTCCACTTCCTTGGAACTCCACAGCGGCCGGAAGGTGCCGACACGCAACGCGTCTTCAGAAGGCACCGCCGCGGCGGGCGGCACATCGAGCGCCACGGGCTCACGAGAGGTCTCACCGAACGCAAGTCGCGCAGCTTCGCGGGCAGGCCAGCGGACGCCCCGGCCACCGATCTCGTCGAGCGTCAGCCCGTTGAAAAACGGTACGGCGGCGAACAGCTGCTGGGAAGCCATCGAGCCGGCGAACACCCCGAAGTCGAGGCCGAGGAGCTTTGCCAAGTCGGAGATAACCTGCCAGCCGGCGCGTACCCCGGATCCCGGATGGCGATTGAACGGAGTTGGGTGTCCGATGGCGCGCCGCAGCCGCTGGACGCGACCGTCGGGGTGTACGAGAGTGCCTTCCTTCTCCGCGTATGCCTCACCGGGGAAAACGATGTCGGCGTGCGTGGCAACCGTTTCGGTCATCAGCGACTCGTGCGCGATGACGGTCTGCGCTGACGACAGCGCGCGTTCCCACAGCTCGCCGTCGGACATGTGACGCAGCGGGTCGGTATGCAGCAGGTACAGCGTCGACAGCTGCCCTTCGGCGAGCGCCTCGGCGATGCCGTGGGTCGCCAGGCCGGGATTCGCTACGGGAGCAAAGCCGGGACCGTGGGTGGCGGCGAAGCCGGCTTCACGCACGCCGCGGCCGTTGGCGCCGATCGGGATCTCGAGCAGCCCCGCGCCCTCACCGGTCAGGTTCAAGCGATTCGCGACATTCAACAGCGCCTCAGCGGCTTGAGGGCCGCGCGGGCCGCCGAACAAGCGCTCGGAGTAGAGAATGACGATGTCGCCGCCCGCGGACGTCAAGTCTTCGAGCAGGTCTTGGACGGCTTGCGCGCTGCTTCCGGCGGCGCTGGCCGCCCCGCCGAGGTTGCCGCGATCGTCGGAAAGCGCGGCATCGAGTGCCACGAGCAGCGCTTCGGCGGTTCCCGGCGCGTGTCGCAGCACCGTGGTCGCGTTGGCGTCCAGCGCCGTTGGGCGAGCACTGGCGACCACCAGATTCATGTCTCGGCGCCGTACGCCCTTGCGCAGGCGCAGATCGAAGATCGGCGCGTCGTCTATCGGATCGCAGTCGAGCAGCAGCACGGCGTGGGCGAATTCCAGATCGGGAACCGTCGCCTGAAGCGCAGGATCGGCGAGACCGCGAGCCAGCGGCAACGGCAGGTCGCCGCCCGGGCGGGCGCTCAAGTTGCCACAGTCGAGTCGCTCACGGAACAGTCGCTGCAGTAAGAAGGCTTCTTCGTTGGTCGTCTCGCCGTCGGCGATGGCGGCGGCACGGGGACCTGCCTCCCCAAGGGCCTGCGCAGCGGCGGTCAGCGCGGTGTCCCAATCGACGGGCACCAGTTTGCCGTCTTGCCGCATCAGCGGCTCGGTGATGCGCTCGTCGACATGGATGTGCTGGAAGGCAAAGCGACCCTTGTCGCACAGCCAGCCGTCGTCGACCTCGTCGTTGTCACGAGCCGAGACCCGCAGGACCCGGTCGTCACGCACGGTCAGGTCGACGTTGCACTGCGACGGACACAGCGTGCAGACGGTGCCCGCGCCCTCGATGTCCCACGGCCGGGCGCGGAAGCGGTACGAGCGCGAAATGAGCGCGCCCACCGGGCAGAGTTCAACAATGTTGCCGGTGAACGGCGCGACGTAGGGGTGTCCGTCGAAGGTCGCGACGAACGAGTGAGCGCCACGCTCGTTGAGGATCAGCTGGTAGTCCTCGGAGATCTCCTGGGAGAAGCGCACGCAGCGGTAGCAGAGGATGCAGCGCTCGCGGTCGATGGCGATCAGCGGCGAAAGCTCGAGCGGCTTCACGAAGTGGCGCTTGGGCTCGATGTAGCGCGAAGTGCCCGGGCCCCAGCCGTAGGTGATGTCCTGCAGCGGGCACTCGCCGCCCTTGTCGCATACCGGGCAGTCGAGCGGGTGGTTGATCAGCAGGAATTCGACGACGGCGCGCTGCGCGTCATGAACTCGTTCCGTCTGCGTGTGGACAACCATGCCGTCCTTGACCGGCGTCGAGCAGCCGGTCTGCAACTTCGGGATGCCCTCGATCTCGACCAGGCACATGCGGCATGCGCCGACCGGTTGTCCGAGCTTGGGCTCGTAGCAAAAGACGGGGATCTCGACGTCGCCGTATTTGGCGGCGTCGACGAGCATCGCGTTCTCGGGTGCCTTGACCTCGCGGCCGTCAATCGAGAACGTGATCCAGTTGATCTCAGGGCGGGGCATCTAGTGTCCCACCGCCGAGTACTCCGCCGACCTGTCGGGGCCACGCTCGTCGCGGTTCATCACCGGAATGGCAGCCCCGAGCCCGTTGCGCTCGCGCGCCATCTCGATGTGCTCCTCGAATTCCTCACGGAAGTGCTTGATCATGCTGGAAATCGGCATCGCCATGGCGTCGCCGAGCACGCACAGGCAATTGCCGAGGATCTGGTCACAGACCGAAGCCATGATGTCGAGATCCATGGGCGTCGCCTGGCCGTTCTCTATGCGCTCGAGCATCTTGACCGTCCAATTGGTCCCTTCGCGGCAGGGGGTGCACTTGCCGCAGGACTCATGGCGATAGAACTTCGCTGTCTTGAGCGCGACGTCGACGATGGGCACGGAGTCGTCGACGATGATGATCGCCGCCGAGCCGAGCATCGAGCCCGCTTCGGCGATCGACTCGAAGTCGAACGGAAGGTCCATGTACTCGTCCGTGCCGGGAAGTACCGGCGCGGACGATCCGCCCGGGAACCAGCACTTGATCTTGCGGCCCTCGGGTGGACCGCCCGCAAGGCCGTAGATGATGTCGCGCGTTGGAGTCCCGAGCTCGACCTCGTAGTTGCCGGGGCGCCGGACGCAACCCGAGACGCAGACCACCTTGGTACCTGTGGAGCCCGAAGTCCCGATCTCGGCGAACTTCTCGCCGCCCATCCGCAGGATGTGCGGGACGTTCATCAGCGTCTCGACGTTGTTGATGAGCGTCGGGCCTTGGTAGAGGCCCTCGATCGCCGGGAACGGCGGCTTCAGGCGTGGGTTGCCGCGCTTGCCTTCGAGGGCGTCGAGCAGCGCCGTCTCCTCGCCGCAGATGTACGCGCCGGCGCCGCGGTGGACCCACAGCTCGAGCGAGTAGTCCGAGCCCATTACGCGGTCGCCGAGGAAGCCTGCTTCGCGGGCCTCGGCGATGGCGGCGTCGAGGACGTCGGCCTGGTGCATGTACTCGCCACGGATGAAGATGTAGGCCCGCGAGGCTCCGATGGCATACGAGGCGATCGCCATGCCTTCGATCAGCAGATGCGGGTTCTTCTGCATCAGCTCGCGGTCCTTGAAGGTCCCCGGCTCGGACTCGTCTGCGTTGCAGACGAGGTACTTGTCCATGTCGCCCTTGGGCAGGAACGACGCCTTGCGGCCCATGGCGAAGCCGGCGCCGCCGCGACCGCGGACATTGGATGCCAGCAGTTGCTCGATGATCGCCTGCGGCTCCATGTCGAGAGCTTTGCGGAGCATGGAGTAGCCGCCAATGTCGTGATAAGTCGACAGGGACGCGAGGCCGGGTTTGTCGATCTCGTCGTAGAAGAGAAGCGTGCTCATCACATGTCCTTGGGGCCCGCGACGTCGTTGCCCGACGCCGTAATGCGATTGGAAATGTCGCGTCCGGCGGTGGGGAGCCCGTCGCCCATTGGCAGGTCGATGGCCGACGGGCGGTCGCGCAGGCGCTTGTGCTCGAGGACCGGGCGGCCACTGGTGAGCTCGTCGACGATCTGGCGGCAGTCCGCTTCGTCGAGCGGACCGACGTACTCGCCGTTGACCGATGCCATCGGAGCGATATCGCAGGCGCCCAGGCATTCGAACGTGCGCACGTTCATGCGCGGGTCGTCTCCGGCGGCTTCAACCATGGCCTCATAGATGGCATCGCCTCCGCGCAGGGCGCAGGAGATGTTCGTGCAGACGTAGACCGTGTGCTCCCCCTTGGGCTCGGTCTCGAACATGTCGTAGAAGGTCGCGACCGACGACAGGTATCCCGGCGTCAGGCGCATCACGGCGGCGACCTGTTCGATCGCCAGGGGCGAACACCAGCCGTGCACCTTCTGCGCCAGCATGAGCGCGGGAAGGGCCGCGGACCGGCGGTCCGGATAGCGGCTCATGTACTGCTCGATCGCTTCGCGAAGCTCGTCGGAAACGCGAGTCGTGGCCAGGTCGGGAATGACCGCAGGGGCCTTCTGGAGGTCGGCGGCACGATCCCAGTCGGGGACGCGCGATCCGTGGCTGTAGCGGCGGACCTGCCCTGCAAGACGCCGCGACGGGTCGGACGGGGACGGTGTCACCGGTCGATCCCTCCCAGCACCGGGTCCAGCATGGCCAACGTGGCGATCAAGTCGGCGACGTAGAGGTCCTTCACCATAGGCCTGAGCGCCTGCAGGTTCACGAACGAGGGATCGCGCATGTGCAACCGCGCGGGCTTCGACGAGCCGTCTGATCGCACGAAGCAGCCGAGCTCTCCGCGTGGCTGTTCGATGGCGTAGTAGACCTCGCCGGGCGGGGGGCGGAAGCCCTCGGTCACAAGTTTGAAGTGATGGATCAGGGCTTCCATCGAAGTCGCCAGCTCGTGCCGGGGTGGCAGAACATATTTGCGGTTAGCCGCAACCCACGGGCCCTCGGGTAGACCTTCCAAGGCCTGCTCGATTATGCGCACGGACTCACGCATCTCCTGCATGCGAACGCGGTATCGGTCGTAGTTGTCGCCGATCGTGCCGACGGGTATGCGGAAATCGAAGTGGTCGTAACTCGAGTAGGGATGAGCCTTACGTAGATCCCAAGGGTTGCCGGCGGCCCGCAGCAGGGGTCCGGTGACGCCTAGGTCGAGCAACGTTTGTTCGTCCACAACGCCCACGTTGCGCAGGCGCTGGAGCACAATCTCGTTCCTGTCGAGCAGCTCTTCGAACTCGTCCACCCGCGTCGGCATCCGCTTGCAGAAGCCGCGCAGCTTCTCCGCGAATCCGAGTGGAATGTCCTCGAAGACGCCGCCGGGCTGGATGTAGCGCGGGTGCATCCGCTGCCCGGAGGACATCTCAAAGAGATCGACGATCTCCTCGCGGTCCCGGAAGCAGTAGAAGAACATGGACATGGCGCCGAGGTCGAGCGCGCTCGTTCCGAGCCACACCAAGTGCGACATGATCCGGTTGAGCTCTAGGTGGATGACGCGGAGATATTGCGCGCGCTGCGGGATCTCCAGATCGATGAGGGTCTCTACGGCCCCGCAGTAGGCCATCTCGTTGAAGTAGTAGGACAGGTAGTCCATGCGGTCGACCGCATTCACTACTCCCCAATACTTCTTGTCCTCGCAGATCTTTTCGATGCCGGTATGCACGTAGCCGATGATCGGCTTGATGTCACGGACTATCTCGCCTTCGAGGGTACACAGCAGGCGCAGGACGCCATGGGTCGCCGGGTGGTGCGGGCCCATGTTGAGCGTGAGGAGCTCTTCGTTTTCCTCGTGTGCGATGGATGAGAGTTCAACCGACTTCTCCATCTCGCGGTAATCGATGGTGGGAACGGTTGGCCGCTGCTCGATTGACATCGCTTACTTCCACCAGCCTGGTTGGCGGGGCTCGTTGTGCGTGAACAGGACCGGCTCGCCGCCGACTGGGAAGTCACGCCGCAGCGGATGGCCTTCGTAGTCCTCGGGCATGAGGATGCGGCGCATGTCGGGATGGCCTTCGAAGACCACTCCGAACATGTCGTAGGTCTCGCGCTCTTGGTGATTGGCCGTGGGGAACATGTCTACGACGCTGTCGACCGTCGCGGCGTCCGTGGGTACGCGGAGAGTGAGCCGGATGCGGTCGACTTCTTTCATGTCAAGCATCTCGTAGTGCACCCCGAGGCGCGGTTCCTCCGGGTAGTAGTCGACTCCGTGCAACGAGGCTAGGAAGGTGTAGCCGCGGCCACGGATCAGCTCGAGCGCCTCGCGGATGAATGATGGTTCTATGAGAAGTGCCGCCTGGTTCCGGAAGTACGTCGCTTCCAGAACCCCGTCGGCTCGGCGGTCACGGAGCTCCTGGGCGATCAGCTCGAGCCCAGTGGCGTCAGGCACCGTGGCCTTCTTCGCTGAACACATTGACGGCGGCAGCGGCGGAAGGGTGCTTGACGAGATCCTCGAGCAGGTACTCCTCCGTGCCGCGTCCCCCGTAGCGGCTCCGCCAGCTTTCGTCGGGGTTATCGTGGATCATCGCGCGAAGCTTGAGGATCCCGTGCATCAGCGCCTCCGGCCGCGGTGGGCAGCCCGGTACGTGGACGTCCACCGGCATGAACTTGTCGGCCGCGACGAGCGCGTAGTTGTTGAATAGCCCCGTCGAGGACGAGCACGCTCCCATGGCAATGACCCACTTGGGCTCGAGCATCTGGTCGTAGATGCGCCGCACCACGGGCGCCATCTTGATCGAGATCCGGCCTGAGAGGATCAGCAGGTCCGCCTGGCGCGGCGAGGCCCGGAAGGCCTCATAACCGAAGCGGGCCACGTCGAGCCGAGGACCGACGATCGACATCATTTCGATCGCGCAGCAGGCGAGGCCGAACGTCAGCGGGAACATCGCGTTTCCGCGAGCCCAGTTCGCCGCGCGGTCGAGCGTCGTGGCGAGGACGCTTTCCTCGACGTGCTTCTCGAGCTCGGCGCCCTGAAGGTCGCCGCGCAACATGTCGCGCGCACGCAGCTGGCGCGAGCGGAAGTCGTCGCTTTGGGCGGCCGGCGAGTTGGCGGATTGGCGGATTATTTCCATTCGAGCGCACCTCTTCGCCACACGTAGACAAACGCGACCATGAGCAAGACGACGAAGATGATCGTCTCGACGAGCGCGAAGACCCCGAAGGCCTCGAGCTGGATCGCGACCGGATAGAGGAACAGAACCTCGATGTCGAAGAGGATGAACAGCATCGCGATCAGGTAGAACGAGATGCCGAAGCGGAAGCCGTTCTGAACGTCCGACGGCAAGCCGCACTCGTAGGGATCGCTCTTGGCCGCGACCGCGCGCTTACGCCCAAGTAACCCGTTGAGAACGGCGAAGGCGATGCCCACGCCGGAGCCAAGGACGACGAACACGAGGGCGGGGAGGTAGCTGCGAATCACGAGAGGGTTTTTAGCAGCCCAGTGCGGCCCTGAAGCTTGTGGCACGAGGCTTGGCGCGCCCGCTCTCAAAGCCAACCTGCGGCTCTCAAGGCCAATGACGTGACCACCAGTGCTGAAGCGGCCATTACCCCGATCTCGCGTCGCACGATCGCCACGACGACAGATTTCTGCTCACGCTCGGACAGGTTGGCCAGTTCGGCGCTGGACTCGAGCCCGCGCTGGTCGAGTACCGCTTGGGCCGACGTCAAGCGAAGCTGCTCGGCGATGAAGGCCACCCCGATCGGTACGAGCCCGTAGATCAAGTGCAGGTCCGGTAGTGCTTCGCCTTGAAGCACGAGGATCCCGCCGTGCGCGGCGACTGCGACGACAAGCGCTTGGCCAGCGCGGAGGAGCGGCCAGAAGGCACGGCTTGATTCCACCCGCCACCAGGCGATCGCGCCGATGACGCCGGCGGCGAGATTGACCACCACGACGGCGATCCCGAGCAGGGCGTGCAGGCTCACGCGTGGATTGTCCCTTATGCTGTGCCCGCGAGATGAGACGTAGAACCTTGTACGCGCTTCCCGCGGTCCTTGCCGCCATGACTCTCAGCGCCTGCGGCACGGAAGGCGTCGATCTGCCGGGCGAGAAGGATCCCGCGATCAAGGAGGGAGCGCAACTCTTCGATCAGCGCTGCTCCGGCTGTCACACGCTCAACGCGGCGGGCGCGCAGGGATCGGCTTTCCGGGTCAACGACCGCGAGTACAAGGACGGCCCGAACTTCAACTCGCGTGAGATCTCCTACGACCAGGTGCTCTACGCCGTCCGCAACGGCGGCTTCTCGTCCGGCCCGATGCCGCAGAACATCGTGGTGGGCAAGGAAGCCGAGGACGTCGCGAAGTTCCTTTCAAAGTACGCCGGCGGCGAAGTCGGGCGTGCGACCGATGCCGACAAGCCCGCACCCGCCGGCGTCAGCGGATCCCCGGTGGAAAGGCCCGAACAGGGCCCCAAGGGCGAAGAAACACCGGATCCACGGCAGACTCCCAAGGAGTCCAAGGACAGGCTCGAAAACCAGCAGCCTCCCGGTTGATGTGGTCGCCGCCACGGCGGCCGCGGTGACACGCTCGACCGCCTGGCTCTCCGGGTAGGCTCCTTTCAATGCTCGATCTGAAGGTGGTCCGGCGGGAGCCTGAACCTGTACGCGATGCGCTCGGTCGTCGCCGTGATGGTTCGGACGAACGCCTGGACCGCGCGCTCGAGCTCGACGCCCGTCGACGCGAGATCCTGCCGGAGACGGAGTCGCTCAAGGCGCGTCAGAACGAGGCCTCACAGGCGATCGCGCGCGCCAAGCAGGCCGGCGAAGACGCGTCGGCAGCGATCGCCGACATGCGTCAAGTCGCGCAGCGCGGCAAGGCCTTGGGCGAAGAGCTCTCCAAAGTGGAAGCCGAGCTGCAGGCGGTGCTGGCTTCGCTCCCGAATCCGCCCGATCCAAGCGCGCCCGACGAGGACACGCCGCTCCGTGAAGAGGGGGAAGCAGGAGCGACCGGCAAAGATCATCTCGAGCTCGCTGGGTCGATGATCGACACGGCAGCCGGCGCGCGCGTGGCGGGCTCGCGGTTCGTCTATCTCACCGGCGACCTCGTGCTGCTCGAGCTGGCGCTGGTGCGCTGGGCGCTCGAGCTGGTCGGCGGCCACGGTCACGTCCCGGTCGTTCCGCCCGTGCTGGTGCGCGAAGAAGCGCTTTTCGGGACGGGCTTCTTACCGGACACCGAGCAGCAGATCTACCGGCTGGCGGACGACCCACTGTTTCTGGTCGGGACGAGCGAAGTCCCACTCGCTTCGCTGCACGCGGGCGAGATGCTCGATGCCGGGGACCTGCCTCTGCGCTACGCCGGCTTTTCGCCGTGCTTTCGGCGCGAAGCCGGCGCGGCGGGCCGCGACACGCGCGGGATGTTCCGAGTGCATCAGTTCGACAAGGTCGAGATGTTCAGCTTTGTAGAGCCCGAAAACGGTCGCGAAGAACACGAGCGACTGCTGGCAATCGAAGAAGAAGTGCTTAAGGGCTTGGAGATCCCTTATCGCGTGGTCAACATCGCCGTAACCGATCTTGGCTCTTCCGCCGTCAAGAAGTACGACTGCGAAGCCTGGCTGCCCGGGCAAGCGGGCTACCGCGAGCTGACTTCCACTTCGAATACCACTGATTTTCAGGCTCGCCGGCTCGACATCCGCTACCGCCTCGACGGTGGCTCGCCGCGGCACGTGCACACGCTCAACGGAACGGCCGTGGCGGTTGGGCGGACGATGATCGCCTTGCTCGAAAACGGGCAGCAGGAAGATGGTTCGGTCGTCATTCCCGAAGTGCTGCATCCGTGGGGTGCGCCGAAGGTCATCGCGGGAGATGCGGAGAAGGTGCGGGCATGAGTGCTGAAGAGCGCAGCGACGATTCCCTGCCGGCAGGCGGCGAAGACCACGAGCAGTCGCCAACATCGGCGAACCTCTCCGAAGGAGTGCCGGGAGCGCATCCGTCAGAGATTCCAGACGAGCCGCCGGCCAGAGGTGGCGGCGAGGCAGCGGTCCCGGATCAGCCACTGGGTGTTCCGGCTGACGCCGACCCTGATGATGCCGGCCTGCCAGGCATTCCCGAAAGAGAGCCGCCCGCTTCTGGTTGACGCCGAGCGGCATAGCCCTTTTGCACCACGAGCGAGGCCTTGACGGGGTCTGGCTGATTCTGAGACTTCGTCGATTGCGGAAAGCGCGCGCTCGCCGCTCGCCGGCGAGTGGTTGCCGGCGAGCGGATCGACGATCGCTGAACGTGCGTCAGCTCGAGGGAGTCACCTTGTCGGTGACGCCGCGCACGAAGCGACCCATGGCGCTGCGTGCGACGTTGCCCGTGGCGTCGACGCCCGCGTGTACTTCCGGCGGAGCCGGCTGAAGGTCAGGCTCTTGGCCGAGCGGCGGCGCCGGTTCCTTGACCGAGAAAGTCCCTTTGCCGTCGAACGAGGGACCTGACGTCCAGCGCGCGTCTACCGGTGCCGGTGAGTCCATCAGGTGGTTGAAATATGCGTAGGCGTTGTCCTGCTGATCCGGCGCATTCTCGAGGTCGCCGGGAGCGTTGGTGGCCATCTCGGGCCCGAGTTCCTCGAGCACGGCGAGCCACTGCTGCTGATGCATCGTGTCCCGTGCGATCAGGAACCTCAGCATGTCCTGCATCCCGGGGTCGTCGGTCATCTCGAGGAGCCGGGCGGCGAGCGTGCGCCCGATCGCTTCCGCCGCCACGTTGGCGCGCATGTTGGCGATGAGATTGCCACCCGTGTCGACGTAGCCGGCCGAAAACGGCACGCCGTTGGCGTCAGACGGCAGTGCCGCCAGTCCGCCTGTCAGGAAGTGCCGGGGTTCCAGCGCCCCCATCCGGGCCGCGACGGCGGGATTGGTGATCACCTCGTCCACCATCTCGGACTTCGCGCCTTCGAGATTCATCGCCACGGCGGTCGCCAGGACTTCGACGTGTCCCATTTCTTCCGTTGCGGTCGACAGCAGCAGGTCGCGGTACTTCTTCGGTCCGCGATAGCCAAAGCCTTGGAACATGTACTGCGTCATGACCCGGAGCTCGCCTTCTGGCCCGCCGATCGCCTGCTGGAGCATCCGGGCGAACACGGGGTTCGGCTTGTCGACTCGGACGGTGTAAGCCAAGTCGCGGTGGTGAAAGAACACGTTGCCTCCTGGGTTGCTGGCTGATCCGGCCTGCCCGCCTGAGCCCGCGCTAGTCGTGACCAGTCAGGATTCCGTCCGGCCGTCCGGCGACGATGTGCCCCATGTTCGTAGCCCGCCTTGTCTGCTCAGATTCCGATTGCGCCGAGGAGCTCGAAGTGCGGGCGCCCACGCTCGAGGAGCTCGACCGGCTGCTCTGCGACTGCGGCTGCACGTTGGAGATCATCGCCTGGCCGGATGAGGCGTTCGAAGATGCACAAGTCATTCGGCTCAGTTCGCGCCGGCGTGACGAAGGCTCTGCGCGGCGCAAAGCGGCCTGAAGGTCAACGACGCAGCGGTCCGCCGGGGCGACAGGCCGGCGGCCCGCTCTACCTATCAGCGCATAGAACGACCGAGCCAGTGACCGACAACAGCGGCGCCGACTCCCAGCAAGACGGACGCGCCCACGTAGAGCAGCGCGATCGGCACGCGACCGGCAAATAGCGCTTGACTGGCTTGCAAGGAAAACGTCGAGTAGGTCGTGAAACCGCCAAGAAAGCCGGTTCCAACCACGGCCCGCGCTTGGGCATCGCCGATGTCCGCGGAAACAAGCAATCCGAGCAAAAAGGACCCGACGACGTTGATCGCGAGAGTGGTCCAGAGCGCGGCGTCGCCGTGCGCCACCGCGGACAGCCCGTAGCGGGCAAGCACGCCGGCAGCGCCGGCCAGGGCGACGAGCATCGCGGTCAGCATCCGCTGGACCTTAGGCCAGCCGTATCAGCGAGGGCGCGCCGCTAGGGTCCCGCTCGCCCGTGTCTGCATTTGGAGAAATCGTCGCATCGCGGCCGCGAATGGCGATGGCCGTCAGACAGACCAGGGCGCTACGGCGTTGGACCGGTCATCTCGGTGCCCGAGACGTTGCGCGTTTCGCAGCCGGATCGGCGCTCGAGCGCTTGGGCGGGCACAGCCTTCGCATGGCGACCCGCCCCAGCCTGGACGACATGATCAACGCCGCCGGCCATTTGCACTTGACGGCCGAGGATCTGTTGGCGGATCTCGGCTGGCGAGCGGCCGAGGTCGAGCCCCTGCGCGACGAGTACGCAACCGTGCTGGCTCGGCTGGACACGCGCTACGTCGAGGCCGCGCATGCCCTCGCCTTTCCGGGTTGGATCGCGGTCGGCAGCCAGACGGGTTGGCTGCTTTACGTCCTCACGCGGCTGCTGCGCCCGAGGACGGTGGTCGAGACCGGCGTTGCCAATGGACACGGCTCCTTTGTGCTGTTGGCTGCGCTAGACGCCAACGGGCATGGGACGCTTCACTCTTTCGACATCGAGCCGCGATCCGGCGGGCTTGTCGAGGACGACCACCGTGACCGCTGGCACCTGACGATCGCCAACCGTGCCAACCCACAACCGGACTTCAAACGGGCGCTCGCGCAGATCGGCAACGTGGACTTGTTCTTCCACGACGCCGATCATCGCTACCTCAACCAGCTTTTCGAGTACCGCACCGCCTGGCCGACCATGAGCAACGGCGGCGTCTTCCTGAGCGACGACATCGACAATTCGCGGGCGTTCTTGCACTTCTCGGAGTCGATAGGGCAGGTCCCGAAGCTCTTGTTCGACGAGAAGAAGCTCATCGGGGCGCATCGAGTGGGCTCATAGCGCCCGCCGTTCAGCCCGGGAGGCGCTTGCTCTGGACGGCTCAAGCAGCGGGAACCGGCGTGCCCTGGTGAAAACGCATCAGCCACTCGCCGTGGTGGCGTAGCCAGACGGAGCTCCGCAGGGAAATCGCCCCGCCGCAGGTCGCCTCGTAGGTCAGCAGGACCGCGTCCTCGCCGAGCCGCACGGGCGCCAGCGCGTCAACCTCCACGTCGGCGTGCGCTGCTTCCGCTGCCAAGGCGCCCGCGATCGCGTCGGCATCCCACTTGCGCCCTGACGCCCCGAACTCCACAAACTCGGGATGCAGCAGCGCAACCACGGCCGCCTTGTCAGCACGAACCGCGGGCTCCAGCAGCTGAAGTTCGCGCCGGATGACTTCGGCGAAGTCCTGGTCGGCGGTCACGGACCAGTCGACGCCCGGGGGCAGCGAGAGAGTTTCGTCGCGGAAGGCGTCAACCGGCGTAGTTGACGTCCAACCTGAAGGCTCCGGCACCCGAGCGCCGCAGGATGGTGACTTTGAGCTTCTGCGTCGCACGGTCGCGGCAGGCGGTGGGATAGCGGAGAGAGTCACCGCTCCCGTCGCGCGATGTGGTGTCGATCACCTTGCCGTTCGAGGAGACACGCATGTCGTACTGGGCCCGTGCGGGCCCGCGCAGCTTGAAGTTCAGTTCGCCGTCGAGCGTCAGGTTCAGCCGGAACGAACGCCGAATGCCAGACCCACCAAGGCGCCCTCGGAACGTCACGCGCTTCGGCTTCGTCCACGGATCGCTGACGTCTCGCCGCGCTGCGGCGAGCGCAGCGCTGTCGGGCCTGAGTAGCGGCGTGAATTGCCAGCGAGCGTTCGGATAGCGCAGGCGGGCGTAGACCTCCGCCCAGCTCTCGCCGGGATTCAACGCGTACTCGTCACCTTGGTTGCCCGGAGACAGCCGCCCCTCCAGGACGCGCGAGCAGACCTGCTCGCGCGACGACCAGTACTTCGGCCCAAACGCAATGGCGGCGAATGGGGCGTTGGAGCGGTTGTTGGCCACGTGGTGGCCGTATTCATGGGCGACGACGTACGACGTGGTGACTCCCCCGCCCGTCGTCCGCTGCTCGCCGGGCACGTACATCGTCTCACTCCGCGTGACGTAGCAGGCGAGAGTGGCTGCTCCGCCCCCGCACGCGCTCGACACTTCCTGAGGCGTGCCGATCGCGACACTCAAGTCTGAGAGTTCGTCGCCGTGCGGCAGAGTCTCCAGGAATTCCACGTAGCTTTCAGCCAAACCCGGGGTTTCGGCGTAGCGCGACGAAACCGCAACGCGCACCGCTCCACCCGTGAAGAGCCTGTAGGGGCGATAGCGAGGACTCTGGCTGGCACGCGCCGTGAGCCGGCCACCGGCATCGTCGATTACGCGGTCCTGAAACTCAGTCGAGGACGGTGCAACATCGACCAGCAACTCCGGCGTTCTCGCGGCATGCGCGGTCGCGGCGCCGAGCACCATCATCGCGACCGTACTCCAGATCAGAAGGCGTAGCCGGCACAGAATTGACCTCAAGTTAATGCGATGCGATACGAACATCTTTGAAGTCTGGCAGCGCACTCCCCGCGTAACGGCCGATTCATAAGACCTGGCACAAGACGACCATTGGCAGTGGACATCGCCACCCGCATGGCGCCGTCGCCTATCCGGACCGATCAACGTGCGCCTGGCGAAGATCAAATGCGCGGAGACGTCCTCCGCGTGAGGTGCCGAGCGGAGGGGAAGGGATTCGAACCCTTGGAGCCGGGGTTACCGACTCAACGGTTTTCAAGACCGCCGCATTCAACCGCTCTGCCACCCCTCCGAAACACCCTCGGCCGCGTAAGCAGGTTTCCCGAAGCTCCCGGGAAGTCACCGCGCCGAAGCGTGGATCATCGCATCATGGTCGTGTGCGCGCACACCTCGCGCCGGGAGTGCGCCGATGATCTGGCGCACGAGGCGGATCGCTTCAAGCGCAGAAGCCTTGGTTTGGCCGCTACGGCGCTGACCGAAGACAAAGGCGATCTCGTCAACGCGCAGGCCGGGATGGCGGACGAGGATCTCCAGCAGGATCTTGAAGCCCAAAGGTCGCAGCGCTTCGACGACGAGCGCGTCGTTGCGCACAAGGAAAAAGCCACTCATCGGGTCCGATAGTGATTCCACCTGGCCCGGAAACGTCCCGGCGGCAACCGCGCAGGCCGCCCGCGAGCACAAGGTCCGCAGTCGGCCCGAAATGCGCGGCGAAGTCCGCGGTCGGCGGGAGACGGGGGGACGATTCCGCAGGCGGTTGAAAAGGTGCGGGTTGCTTGTGCAATACCGGCTCGCGACCACCAGGTCAACGTCTCCGGTCGCTGCACGAGCGAGCATTCGCGCGACGGCTTCCGGCGGATGCTGGAGATCGCCGTCCATGACGCACACCCATTCCCCGCGGGCGAGCCTCACTACCTCGGCTACCGCGCCGCCGAGTCCGCCGACGCGCATGCCGCGAGCACGGTGAACCACAGTCAGGGAGGCGTTAAGCCGACCCGCCAGCGCCTCCAGTGCGATGTCGGTGCCGTCATCGGAGTCGTCGGCGAAGATCAGCTCGAACGTCCCGGCCGTGAGTGCCGACGACAATGCCTCGACCAGTACGGCGACGTTGCCCAGCTCGTTGCGCGTCGGCACGACTACGGACAGGAGCGGCGCCGCCGGAGTTGCCCTCGCAACGGTGTCCGCCAGCGGCGCCGGTGAAACGGCGCCCGTGAGAGTGTCCGCCACGGATGCCGACGAAGCTGCGCCCGCGACGGTGGCCGTCACGGGCGCGGACTCCAACTCGCTCAGGCGGTGCCGACGCCCGTCGGGCACGACACGCCGGTCCCACCGAGGCCGCAGTAGCCGCCGGGGTTCTTGGCCAAGTACTGCTGGTGGTATTCCTCGGCGTAGTAGAACTCACCCGCGGGGGCGAGCTCGGTCGTGATCGGGCCGTAGCCGCGCGAGTTCAGCGCCTCTTGGTAACGGTCGTGCGTCTTGCGGGCAAGCTCGGCTTGTGCGTCCGAGAAGGTGTAAAGCGCCGAGCGGTACTGGGTGCCGATGTCGTTGCCCTGGCCCATGCCTTCGGTCGGATTGTGGTTCTCCCAGAACACGCGCAAGATCTCCTCGTAAGGAATGCGCGCGGGATCAAAGACGACCAGCACTGCCTCGGTGTGGCCAGTCCGACCGCTGCAAGTCTCTTCGTACGTCGGGTTCGGCGTGTGTCCGCCCGCGTAGCCGACCGCGGTGGTGTAGACGCCGTCGAGTTCCCAGAACTTGCGCTCGGCGCCCCAGAAGCACCCCATGCCGACGACCGCCTGCTGCATCTCTTCCGGAAACGGTGGGGTCAGCGGCGTGCCGAGGACGTAATGGCGCTCGGGCACGCGGATCGGCTCAGAGCGCCCGCGCAAGGCGTCTTCGGCGCTGGGTATCGGGAGCGGGCGGCGGCTGAAGAACAAGGGTGCGTCTCCGGAGTCGGGTGCGATCTGCAGAGTAGTGCGGACCTTGGTCCCGTTCGCCCCGTAACGGGAGCCGCAAATCCTTGCGGCGCCAAAGCCGAGCGACGGCGTAATGTCCGCTCCATGGCCGAGCACACGATTACGAGCCCCTTCGAGGTCTTCGCGTGGGAAGTCCTGCCTTACGACGAAGAACCCACGCACGCCCGTTTGACGCGCGTCCATGTCCGCAAGCGCTTTTCCGGCTCGCTGGACGGCGAAAGCGATGCAGAGCTGTTGATGGCCGAAGGTGAAGGCGGCCGCGGCTATGTCGCGTCGGAGCTATTCGAGGGCAGCCTTGACGGCCGGTCCGGCACTTTCGTCTTACAGCACGGAGGCGTTGACGACGGTGAAGACCCCTATACGTACGGCACCGTGGTCCCGGGAACGGGCACGGACGAGCTGGTGGGTTTGAAGGGAACAGTGGTCTTCGCCCACGACGAAGAGGGCGCGCGGTTGACGCTCACCTACGCACTACCGGGCGGCTCATAGAAGTCAGCGGATCGCTTCGACGAACAGCGAACCGGGACGCGTATCGACACGCTCTACGTCCGGGCAGCGTCCCTGCCGGTACTCGCAGCGCTCGATCGCCTCAAATCGAGCGCCCCGTAGCAAGGCGCGCATCGACGTCTCGTTGTAGTGCCACCAGTGCCGGTGCCGGCTGGTCGAACGCTCGCGTCCTTGCAGCAGTCCGAAGAGGAATGCGTCCGGGTCTTGCGCGTCGTAGCCGGCGATCTCCTGGTCGAGGTCAGGCACGGCGATTCGGGCTACGCCACCGGGTTTGAGGACGCGGAAGGCCTCGCGCGCACAGCGCTGAGCTTCGTCCGGAGTGAGGTGCTCGAACACGTGCGAAGCCAGCACCGCGTCGATGCTCGCGTCGGCGAAAGGTAAGTCGCGCGTGATGTCGAGATAGCGAATCTGCTTGAACGCGCCTGATGAGTACTTCTCCCAGCGCTCGTCGGAGATCATCCCCGCGCGGCGCAATACCTGAGGCAGGCCGGGAACCCGCGCGACCATCATGTGCGGGGTCACGTCGGTGTTGAGCCAGCCGTCGTGGACGACGTCGAAGCAGCCGATGTGGAGTTTCCGGGCGATGGGCGACGAGGCTACCGGCGCTACCTTTTTCGTGTGACGGATCCGTGCTCCACAGGTGTCTGCGGAAGCGACGTCCCCCCGCTGATCGGCACTGTCCTGACCGGAACGGGCTTGACCGTTCCCCAAGCTGTGGCCGCGCTCGGCCGGGGCGAGCAGCCGCCGCTGACGGACGTTCAGCAGCGCATCGTGGAACGGTGGATGCTCGAAAGGGCCGTGTGAATTCATCGGAGCAAGGGCCGTCCGTACGTAAAGATTGCCTCTTCTGC
>JADDQZ010000068.1:0-2754 GCA_016781085.1 Actinomycetota bacterium | reverse complement strand
TCGCCGGCTCGGCGCCCGCGCATGTCGTCGCTCGAACTGACCACACGGTCGCCTTTCTCGATCTCCGGCCGGTGTTTCACGGCCATGTGCTGATCGTCCCGCACGAGCATCACGAGACGCTTGTGGACCTGCCCGCGGCACTAGTCGAGCCGCTGATGTCGCAGGCGCGTCGCATGGCCGGGGCGGTGGAAGACGCCATGGGAGCCGACGGGACTTTCGTGGCCATGAACAACCGCGTGTCCCAAAGCGTTCCGCACCTGCACGTCCACGTCGTGCCGCGCCGCCGCAAGGACGGATTGCGTGGCTTCTTCTGGCCGCGGCAGCCGTATGAGGGCGAGGAGCAGATGGCGGCCGTGGCAGAGCGGATTCGTGCCGTGCTTGAAGCCGCAGACGCCGGGTAGGTGCAGCCTTTACACTGACGCGAGCGATTGGCAGTAGTCGCTGGAGAGGTGGCCGAGTGGCTGAAGGCACTCGCCTGCTAAGCGAGTATGGGGTTTACACTCCATCGCGGGTTCGAATCCCGCCCTCTCCGTCCGCGTCATCCCGTTATGATGGCGGCCGCATTGCGCCCGTAGCTCAGCTGGATAGAGCGTCGGTCTACGGAACCGAAGGTCAGAGGTTCGAATCCTCTCGGGCGCACTCACATCTGTCCTGCACCGACGGCGGGGATCGAGCCGCCGTCCGTGCTAGACAATCGTCGACAACGGCGTCTGAGTACCGCCGGTGGGTACGACCCGAGCGCTCTCGCAGCCTCGATTGGCCGTAGCCGCACCCCATTCCTGTTCCGGGATCGGTGTCGCCTCCTAGTCCGATGGGGCGCGCCGGAACCACCAGCGGTGGTGACCCGTCACCCGTGGCGCTCAGGCCGCTCGACCGGAGCGACTGACCAGTGCGCGCGGTCCTTTGCGGAATGCGTCCTCGGGCATAGACACCCTGACGTCCGGCGAGACGCCCACCGCAATGCCTCGCTTGCGGACGTCCTTGCACGCGTACATCCTACGATCAGCCAACACCAGCGCGTCGGCGGCACTTTGGGTCTCGCAGGGAATCGACACGCCGCCCCAGGATGCGCGTACGGCGTAGCCGTCCCCGTCTTCGGCGAGCGCCGTGCGGGCGCTGTCGAGCACCACCGTCGTATCACAGCGCTGATCCTCGACCAGCACGCAGAATTCGTCTCCTCCCAGCCGATAGGCGGTGGCGTCGTCACGGAGCTGCGCCGTGAGCGTGCCTGCCCGCCGCTTGAGCAGCTCGTCGCCCGCAGAATGCCCGAACGTGTCGTTGTAGTGCTTGAAGCCGTCGAGGTCGAAAAGGAAAAGGTGATGGTCCGCGCCGGCGGACAACGCCGCTTGAAGATCATGCGCGAGCTGACGCCGATTCGCGAGCCCCGTGAGCGGATCCGTGAGAGCTTCTCGACGACTCGCGTCGAGCAGTCGGCGGTTCTCGCGCAGCGTCAGGTGCATCCGCGCGACCACGCCGAGGACCGCCACCGTGGCAAGCACCTGAGCAACCGGATCGACGTCCGCGATCTCCGCTATCGCGAGGATGCCGACCGCCGCAAGGGAGCAGATCACCGGCAGTCGCGATAGGAGCGACGCCGTTCGGCCGGTCACGACCCGCACAGGTGCCCAGCCGCCCCATGCGATCATCAGCAAGCCCGCCGGCCACAGCGAGTCGATCCAGGAACCCTCCGTGTACGTGCCGTCCATCATGGTGGCGAGGTGGATGGCGTCGGCCGTGGCGACCGCCAGCAGCCCAGCGCCGACGGCCAGGACGTCGCGTCGCACGCGGCCTTCAACCAAAGACGCACCGCCCGCCAGGGCGCCGATGAGGATCAAGTCTCCGACGGGATAGGCCAGCGTGAAGATGAGCGAGAGCGCCCCGTCGGTGTAGGCGAGCCCTCGAAGTGCCGTCGTGATGGTGAGACCGGCGAGGACCGCACATGCCGCGGCGGCGGCTACTACGCCGTCGAGCAAAAGCGTCAGACCGATGCGATCGACGCTGCCCCTCACGAGGAGGCAGACGGCTGCGAAGCAGAGCGGATAGAAAATGACGAAGAAGGCATCGCCGATCGACGGAAAGGGCGTGATGGCGAGGTCCGCAAGGAAGAGCGCGTGGTGCGCCTCCCCAGCGGACCAGGCGAGCAGTGCCAGGGAAAGGCACGCCCACGCGCCGCGATCCGCCCTGCTCGAGCGCCATCGCCACAGGCAGGCAATCGTCGCGAAGACGATCAGGCCTAGATACATGGCCTCCAGAGCGCGGACAGTCCCCGTCCCGGGGCGCTCGACCCCGGTCAGCGCGACGTGCAGGGCGAGCGCTGACGCCGCCGAAGCGAAAGCGGCGTCAGCGCATCTGCGTGAGGTAAGTCGCACGGCGTCGTCACCTGCGTCCGCGCGACCTGAACGTCATCGTTGTCCGAGTGCTAACGGCGCGTGTGCCGTCGGGCTTCTGGATCGCCACCGCGATGCGGACTCTGACGGTCCGGCGCCGGGCATCGGCGCTCGCGCGCGGCAGCACTCGCTGGACCCCGCGACGCGAGATCTTCGCGCGCACAACCGTGCGCGCACCTGATGCCGCCGAGAACCGGGCGCGGGCGATCGTCACCTTGCGACCGCGCCTGGCTGCCTTCGCGCGCGTCTTCGAACGCGAGACGGGGACGCGGGCCGTGATCGTCAGGGTTCCCATGCACACCGCTCCGTTCTCCGTCCGGCACTCAACGGGAACCCCGACCGACCGGGCGTTGTGGGCGACCTCCAG
>JADDQZ010000069.1 GCA_016781085.1 Actinomycetota bacterium | reverse complement strand
ATCAGCGAGATGCCGTTGCCGATGCCGCGCTGGGTGATCAGCTCGCCCATCCACATCAGCAGCACACACCCTGCGGTCAGGCAGACGACCACGAGGATGATCGTCGCCAAGTTGAAGTTCTCGAACACCGTTGCGCCGGCGTTTTGTCCCTGGTTGCGAAACAAGAAGACGTAGCCGACCGCTTGGGCCGCGGCTAGACCGACCGTCAGATAACGCGTGTATTGCGTGATCTTGGCTTGCCCGACTTCGCCCTCCTTGGAGAGCTTCTCCAGATTCGGCGAAACCACGGTCAGTAGCTGCAAGATGATCGACGCCGTGATGTACGGCATGATCCCGAGCGCGAACAGCGCCAACCGACCAAGCCCGCCGCCGGTGAACAGATTCAAGAAACCGAGGATGTTCGACCCGGCGTAGTTTCCCTGAAGCTGTTCGAGCGCAGCGACGTTGACGCCGGGCACGGGGATGAAAGCGCCCAGCCGGTAGAGCGCAAGCATGAGCGCGGTGAACGCGAGCTTGCGCCGGATCTCCGGAACTTTGAAGGCGCTGAGAACTGTTGCGAGCAAGAAGAGTCGCCTCGCTAGCGGAAGCGACGGCCCTTCTTACGGCCGCCGGCGTCCAGCTCGACGCAAGTACCGCCGGCGCTTTCGATGGCAGCGCGCGCTCCCTTGGAAAACGCGTGTGCCTCGATCGTGAGCGCCTTGTTGAGTTCGCCGCGCCCGAGGACCTTGATGGGGATGTCGGGGCGCGTCGCCAAACCGGCGTCCTGGATCGCCGCGATGTTGACCGCAGCCCCCGCTTCGAAGCGCTGTTCGAGTTCGTCGAGGTTGACGTGCTGCGTCACCGTTCGGAAGGGCTCGAACGGCATCGACATCTTCTTGTTCGGGCCGCGCAGCTTGCGCATCCGCATGTGAATGGGATTCTGACCGCCTTCGAAACCGGCGCGCTCCTTGGCGCCTGAACGCGAGCCCGCGCCCCCGTGTCCGCGACCGGAAGTCTTGCCGTGGCCGGAGCCGTGGCCGCGCCCGATGCGCTTGCGCGTCTTGCGCGAACCCGGTGCCGGCTTGAGCGAGTGCAGGCCGATTTCCTCCGGCGCCAGGTCGGCCCCCGAGGCAGTTGTCGTGTCGTTGACGCTCATGCCTGCCGCTCCTCGACGATCACCAGATGACGGATGGTGTCGACCATGCCGCGCAACTGCGGCGTGTCGCTGTGCTCGACGGTATGCCCGATGCGGCGCAAGCCTAGTGAGCGCAGCGTCTCACGTTGGCGGTGATTCGACCCGTTGGACGAGCGCACCTGCTTGATGACGTAAGTCGCCATCAGACCGCAGCTCCCGGAGCAACGGCTTCGGTGGCCGCCGCGCCCTCGTCGCCCACCGAAGTGCCGACGTCGGCGGCGTCCGGCTCGGCGTTGTCGCTCAATCCCAGCACTTGTGAGACAGACAAGCCGCGCAGAGCAGCAATTTCTTCCGGCTTGCGCAGGTTCTGTAGGCCGGCGATCGTGGCCTTGACGAGGTTGATCGGGTTCTGCGTGCCGAGCGACTTCGAAAGGATGTCATGAACGCCGGCAAGCTCGAGGACCGCGCGGACCCCGCCGCCGGCGATCACGCCGGTACCGGGAGAGGCGGGCTTGAGCATCACCTGGCCGGAGCCGAAGGAGCCAAGCACCTGATGGGTGATGGTGACACCGTGACGGGGCACGCGGAACAGGTTCTTCTTGGCGTTCTCGACACCCTTCTGGATGGCGAGCGGGACTTCGTTGGCCTTGCCATAGCCGGCGCCGACGATCCCGTTTTCGTCACCTACGACCACGAGTGCGGTGAAAGAGAAGCGGCGTCCGCCCTTGACGACCTTGGCGACGCGGTTGATTTCCACGACGCGTTCCTGAAGGTCGAGGCCGGCTGACGAGACGGAGCGATCCGGAGCTTGAGTGCGAGTCTGCATGCGGTTTTTTCAGTCCTAAAAGGAGAGTCCGGCCTCGCGCGCGCCTTCGGCGAGCGCTTTGACGCGTCCGTGGTACTGGTAGCCCCCGCGGTCGAAGACCACGCTTTGTACGCCGGCCGCGCGTGCGCGCTCGGCCAGCAGAGCGCCGGCCCGCCGAGCCTGCTCGAGCGGCTTGAGTTCGCGCAAATCGGCTTCGGTCCACTGCACCGAGGCCACGGTGTGACCGCGCTGGTCGTCAACAACTTGGGCGAACACACCGCGGTTGGAGCGAAAGACGGAAACGCGCGGGCGCTCGCTCGTACCAACGACCTTCGCGCGAACGCGACGACGACGCTTGAGCCGGCGGCGTTCCTTGGTGACGACGCTCATGCGCGCTTACCTACCTTGCGGGCAACGTATTCGCCCTCGTAGCGGATGCCCTTGCCCTTGTAGGGCTCCGGCGGGCGGTACTTGCGGATAACTGCTGCTATCTGGCCGACCTGCTGCTTGTCGTTGCCCTTGATGATGATGCGCGTGGGCTGTGGTACCTCGAACTCGATACCCGTCGGCGCCTTCACCGGCACGGGATGCGAATACCCAAGCGCTAGCTCAAGGTCGGAGCCCTTCAGCGCGGCGCGGTAGCCGACGCCCTGAATCTCGAGCGTCTTCGTGAAACCAGAAGTGACGCCTTGCACCATATTGGCGATCAAGGAGCGCGTGAGACCGTGCAGGGCACGATGCTCCGCCCGGTCGGTCGGGCGCGTGACGAGCAGCTCCTCCCCCTCCAGACGGACCTCGATGTCGCGGTTCTTCCGCTCAGAGAGACCGCCGCGGGGGCCAGTGATGTGGACGGCCTCGGGCTCGACGGCAACGGTGACGCCGGCGGGGATCGGAATGGGCTTCTTGCCAATGCGGGACATAATCGATGCTAAAGACTGACCGGCTACCAGATCTCGGCTAGCACTTCGCCGCCGATTCCACGCTTGCGAGCGTCATGACCAGTCATCACGCCGTATGACGTGGTGAGAATGGTCGTGCCCATGCCGCCGAGGACCTTTGGGACGCGTCGAGAATCGACGTAGGTCCGCTGCCCTGGGCGCGAGACGCGCTTGAGGCCCGAGATCACCGACGTGCGGTTTTCAGTGTACTTGAGGCGCACGAGCAGGTTCTGGCCTGGTCCGGCGTCTTGGACGTCGTAGGACTCGATGTAACCCTGCTCGCGCAGGATCCGAGCCATCTCGACCTTGAGTTTCGATGCCGGCATGACGGTTTCCTCATGCGCAGCCATGATGGCGTTGCGAATACGGGTGAGGAAGTCCGCGATGGGGTCTGTCATCGACATGGCTACCAGCTCGACTTCGTCATGCCGGGGATCGTGCCCTCATGGCCCATCTCGCGCAGGCAGATGCGGCACAGCCCGAACTTGCGATAGACCGCGCGCGGCCGGCCGCACCGACGGCAGCGGGTGTAGCCGCGGGTCTGGTACTTCGGCGCTCGTTGCTGCTGGACGATCTTGGAGGTCTTGGCCATTCGATCCTTGGAATCCTGGAAAAGAGTTGGTCAGGCGGCGACGGCTGTGCCGTCGAGCGCCTCGAAACCGCGTGGACGCCCTTCGGGCGCGAAGGGCATGCCCAACCCGGTGAGCAGGGCGAAAGCCTCAGCGTCAGTCATGGCAGAAGTCGTGATCGTCACGTCCATGCCTCGCACCTGATCGACCGCGTCGTAGTCGATCTCGGGAAAGATGATTTGCTCGCGAATACCCATGGAGAAGTTACCGCGCCCGTCGAAGGACTTCGGATTCAAGCCTCGGAAGTCGCGCAGACGGGGAAGCGCCACGGCACACAGCCGATCGATGAACTCGTACGCGCGTTCACGACGCAGCGTGACCGTGAGCCCGACCGGCATCTCCTCGCGCAGCTTGAACGCCGCGACGCTCTTGCGAGCACGACGAATGTTCGGCTTTTGGCCGGCGACTGTGCCGAGCTGGTCCTGAGCGGCCTGCAGCATCTTGGAGTCCTGCTTGGCCTCGCCCACACCCATGTTGAGCGTGACCTTCTCCAGCTTGGGTACCTGCATGATCGACGAGTAACCGTACCGGCTCATCAGCGCGGGACGGAGGTCCTCGAAGTACCGATCCTTGAGGCGTGCCATCAGTCGATCTCCGATCCCGAGCGCTTGGCGACCCGCAAGCGCGTCCCCTGTTCCGTCCGGCGGAAGCCGACGCGAGTGGGCTTGCCGTCGCGCGGATCGGCCAGCGCGACGTTAGAGACGTGGATTGCCCCTTCGCGCTCGATCACCCCAACTTCGAGGTTCGGGCGCCCCGGCACAGGGCGTTGATGACGCTTGACGATGTTGACGCCCTCGACCACCACGCGCTCGCGCGCGGGATCCACGCTGACGACCCGCCCGGTCTTGCCCTTGTCCTTGCCCGAGATCACCACGACGGTGTCTTCGGTCTTGATCTTCAGCTTGCCCACGAGTCAGAGCACCTCAGGAGCGAGCGAGACGATCTTCATGAAGCCGCCGTCACGCAGCTCACGGGCGACTGGCCCGAAGATGCGGGTTCCGCGCGGGTTGTTTTGGGCGTCAATGATCACGGCAGCGTTTTCGTCAAAAGCGATGTAGGTCCCGTCCTCGCGCCCGAACTCCTTCTTCGTGCGAACCACGACGGCCTTGACGACGTCACCCTTCTTGACCGTTCCCTGGGGATTGGCCTGCTTGACCGCACCCACGATGACGTCGCCGACCGTAGCGTAGCGACGGCGCGACCCGCCCATGACGCGGATGCACAGGATCTCGCGGGCGCCGGTGTTGTCGGCGACCTTCAGGCGGCTCTCGTTCTGGATCATCGGGCCCGCTCCACTACTTCCACCAAGCGCCAGCGCTTCGACCGTGACATGGGCCGGCACTCGACGACGCGCACCGTGTCGCCTTCGTTGGCGTCGTTGCGCTCGTCGTGGACGTGCAGCGTCGATGAGCTGCGCATGATCTTGTGATAGCGGGGATGCCGCTTGACGAGGTCGATGCGTACGGAAATGGTCTTGTCGGGCTTGGCCGACAACACGACGCCTTGACGCGTCTTGGGGCGTCCCGGGCCGTGCTCGGGCGCGTGATCGGCAACTTGCACGGGTTCTGCCGTGCGCTGCTCGGCGCGGCGAACCTTCGCGCGGGCGCGGAAGCGCCGACGCTGCGCAGCCTTGCGCGCACGCTCGGCCTCACGGCGGGCGATCCGCTCTTCGAGCGTCACGGGACCAGAGGACTCGCCTTTGGGCTGACCCGCCGCGGGTGCCGCGGCGTCCACCGTGGCGGGATCGTCGTCGGCGACGACGGCGGCGCCCGACGCGGCTGCCGCCTCGGCTTCCTCGTCGCTTACCGGCACGACTTCCTCATCACCGGCCACGTCGTCGACAGACGCAGACGAGTCGGCGCCAGCCGCAGCCGCGTCGACGGTCTCGGGATCCTCGTCGGCGGCCAGGGCGGCGCCAGCGGCCTTGACGGCGTCGGCTTCCTCTTCGGTCACCGGCACCACTTCGTCCCCGCCATGCTCGACGGGTCCGGTGGGGTCAGTCTCTTTATTGTCTTCAGGTTGTTCGTCAGCCATTGGTGGCGCTTCTGACAGTCGTGGTTGAGTTGATGTCGAGGCCGCGCCGGCGCACCAGAGTGAGTGAGCGCGCGACATCGCGCTTGGCGCTGCTCAGCGCCGCGGTGTTTTCGAGTTCGCCGGTCGCGTGCTTCATGCGCAAGCCGAAGAGCTCGCGACGCGCGTCGCGGACCTGAGCCAGCAGAGCGTCGTCGGACAAGTCATTGAGCTCATTGGGCTTCATGGCTTCTGCAAATCCTCGCGTACTACGAACTTCGTCTTCACAGGCAATTTGTGGCCGGCGAGTCGCATGGCCTCGCGGGCGAGCGGCTCAGGAACACCCGAGAGCTCGAAGACCACGCGGCCGGGCTTGACCACCGCGACCCAGCCCTCGGGGCTGCCCTTACCGGAACCCATGCGGGTTTCGGCCGGCTTCTTGGTGTAGCTCTTGTCCGGGAAGGCATTGATCCAGACCTTGCCGCCACGCTTGATCTTGCGGGTCATCGCAATACGAGCCGCTTCGATCTGGCGGTTGGTGAGCCAACTGGCCTCCAGCACCTTCAATCCGTATTCGCCGAACTGAACATCCTGCTGACCACGAGTCAGCCCGGCCATACGGCCGCGGTGCACTCTGCGGAACTTCACGCGTTTCGGAGAAAGCATTTCGAAAGTCCTCCTAGCCGTCAGCGGCTGATGCCGCCGCTGAGGTCCGGACGAGGTCCGCCGCCGCGGCCGCCGAAGCCGCCTCCGCCACCACGACCACCGCCACCGCCACCGCCAATGCCTCCGCCGCCACGGCCACCGCCGCCGCCCGGTCCGCCACCGCGGCCACCGCCGCCGCCCGGTCCGCCACCGCG
>JADDQZ010000051.1:48732-68482 GCA_016781085.1 Actinomycetota bacterium | reverse complement strand
GCGTCAGCACCTCTACAGTCGCGTGCTGTGGACGTCCGCATCTACGGCCAACACGAAGACAAGGTGATCGCGCAGCTGCACCGCTGCGTCGAACAGGAGGAAGGCTCACGCGGAGTGCTGTGCGCCGACGGCCATCTCGGTTACAGCGCCCCGATCGGCGGAGTGGTCGCCTACCGCGAACATGTCTCCCCTGCTGCCGTCGGTTACGACATCGGCTGCGGAAACCTCGCCGTCGCCACCGACCTACGAGCCGACGATGACTTCCGGCGCGCGCTTCCCGCGCTCATGGATCGCATCTTCGATGAGGTTTCCTTCGGGATAGGGCGGCGAGACGGCGGAGCGGCCGATCACCCGGTGATCGACGCCATCCGCGCCGCAGAATTCACGCCGCAGCGCAAGCTCGCACGGTTGGCGGCAGAGCAACTCGGGACGGTCGGCGCCGGAAACCATTACGTCGACTTGTTCGCCGACGAAGCCGATCGCGTCTGGGTCGGAGTCCATTTCGGCTCGCGCGGTTTCGGCCACCGGACCGCGTCGGGTTTTCTGGCCCTCGCCAAGGGCCTGGACTTCGAGGCGCGAGCGCCGGAAGGCGAGATGGAGAGTGCGCCGGACGTCCTGCACGTCGGCTCAGAGCTTGGGGCGTCGTATCTGAGCGCCATGCGACTCGCCGGCGACTACGCCTATGCCGGACGTGAAGTGGTGGTCGATCAAGTGCTCGGCATTCTGGGCGCGACCGCCACCGATTCGGTCCACAACCATCACAACTACGCATGGCAGGAAGAGCACGGCGGCGACGCGTTCTTCGTGGTGCGTAAGGGCGCCACGCCGGCCTTTCCGGGACAGCGGGGCTTTGTCGGCGCGACGATGGGCGAGCCAGCGGTAATCCTCGAAGGCGCTCCCGGCGGCGAAGACGCGCTGTTCTCCACGGTCCACGGCGCCGGCCGAGCCATGTCGCGCACCGCCGCTGCCGGCCGTTCCCGTCGCCGCATGACATGCTCACATTGCAAGTGGGTACAGCCGCCGAAGACGGCGCGACCGAAGCGCTGCCCGGAGTGTGGCCGCTCGGACTCGCTTCAGACACGTTGGATACAGGAACGCCCGGGCGCTATCGATTGGAACGCGACTGTCGCGGACCTTCGCCGCAAGGGCATCGAGCTGCGCGGAGCCAACGCCGAAGAAGCGCCCGGGGCATACAAGCGGTTGTCGGAAGTGCTTGCTCATCACGCCGGGACGGTTCGCGTCCTGCACACGCTGACGCCGCTCGGCGTGGCGATGGCGCCCGGCGACACGCGCGACCCCTACAAGGACTAAGCAGCTTCCGGCCACTGATCTTCGCGCCTAGCCCCCAAGGGCTTCAGCGCGCGTCCCCTCAATCGCGGCGCTTACGCGACTTGGTGGCGCCGGCGCCACATCGCGAGGGCCAGCAGCAAACCGCCGTAGCCCAACAGCAGCGTCACGGCCAGGCCGGCTACTGCTCCGAGCGATAGATCGTTGTAAAGCCACACACATCGCAAATGGTGCCACCGCTGACCGTGGCGGGCAGGTACAACGCGTTCTGAAGCCGGAAGGTGAGAAACGCACCCAACACCACGGCACAGGCGCCGACTACGAGCCCTGTGGCCGAGCCGAGCCAGAGCGCAACCGCTGTCACGAAGCCGAACGCCCCGATGATCGCGAAGGGGTGCACCCGATCAATCAGCCCAAGCGCCCCGCCGGCGTTCGAGCTGTAGCGCTGCCCTCAGAAACGCGGACCAAGAGCTGCGCGAAGGCACGCGACTGCTCGCTTCCCGGCACCCAGTAGCCACCGTCATACGGCTCGCGAAAGCGTCTTACTCACCCGGCGACAAGATCAGGAGCCACAACAAGCTCCAGGCGATCAAAGGGCTGATAAGCGCGATCAAGCTGAAGGCGAGTTGGTGACCCGGCTCAAAGCCTTCGCGCCGCGCACGCCGACCCAAGTAGTACGCGACCGCGGAGAAGCCCGCGCCGAGGACGAACGCCCCGAGCTTGCCGCCAGGACGCTCGTTGAATACTCGCGACGAAGACCACCATCGCCGCCGCTGCCACCAGTGCCGCTGCCGAAGCGGCCGCTGCGGCGACGCGTCGTTACGACGGCTTCATCAGGACCGTAGCCTCATGAAGTGGCGCAACGGCGGCTAGGACACGTCGTGCAGCTCGGCCGGACGCGCTTCGTCGCCGAGTTGCGGCCGAGCCGCGCGGAAAGTCGGATGCGCGACGTCCATCGTGAACCACACATGCGTGGATCCGTCATGAATGCCCCAATCGTCCGCGATCATCGAGACGATCCCCAACCCTCGACCGGTGCCGTGCTCGGGACCGCGCTCACGAATGGCGTGCTCAAAACCGCCACCCTCGTCGACCACTTCGCAGCGGAAGCACTGGCCTACGAGCTCAGCGCGAAACCGAACGGATCCGCTTCCGTGCAGCACCGCATTACCAACCAACTCCGAGATCGCGATTTGCACGTCGGCCAACCTTTCGCCCGGCAGGACGTCACCGAAAGCGGTGCGTACTTGTGCGCGCGCGACACCGGGCGCGCTGCGGTCCGCCGGGAGATCGACGAAAAGCGCAATCTGACCATCTTGACACTGTTCGCTCACTCGCCGGTCTCCTTAGGACGCAGCAACGCCGACACACGCTGTCGCGTTACGCCAAAAAGGTCGGCGATGGTTTCCATAGTCATTCCTTCACGGTGAAGTTCCTGCGCTTTGGCCCGGCGCACTTGGGCGCTGGCTGTGTCCAGCGCAGCAAGGCTCGCGGTCACGAGTTCGACGATGAGCGGGCGATCCTCTGCTGGCGTGATCTCGCGGTAGCTACGTCCGGATCGCCGTTGTTCGCGGATCGTGGCGATGCGCTCACGGATCTGGTGCGCGCGCTCATCGTTGGCTCGCAATGCCTCCTCCAAGAGGTCCAATGACGCAAGCACTTGATCTTGTGAGTTTTCGAAAGGCACGCAATGGGTGTATCGGCAATTGCCGTTTCCGCAAGAGGGGTTTCGCGCGTCAGCGGTGCCCAGCCGTGACGGGCGGCCAAATCGCCGGCAGCTCAACGTCCCTTTGCGGACCGTAAGGGCTGCTCACGTTCGTTACGCCGGCGCCGCGCCGATCCCGCTCCTCGTGACGCCCTCGTCGGCAATGCTGGTCTGTCGAAGGTCGTCCTACAGGCCTTCAACGACACGCCGGAAGTGGTCTGTGCCGGGTGGTCTCGCGCGCCACCGAAGGTCGCCAACACGCTGGAGAGCTGTCGCAAAAACACACGGAGTTGTATCGGCATGGCCCGAAGACACTTCCGCCGAAGCCACAGAGCTGAGCGGTCGCGGACGCCGTGCCCGGAAGGCGGGGGACCAGGGAATCGAACCCCAACCTGCGGTTTTGGAGACCGCCATCCTAGCCGTTGGACCAGTCCCCCAACGGCCCGGAAGTCTAGCCTCTAGGCTTGGTTGGCGCTTGCGCCCCGCTCGTCCGCGCGGCGGCCGCTACGCCCGGCGAGCGACAGGCGTCACGAGCAGCAATCGTCCTCAGAACTTGCGTGAGCGCAGCACGCGTCGGTGTCATGGACTGGTGTGCACCAGCGGCATAGCGGCGATTGGCATGCCGGAACGCATAACTACGCCGGCATCATTCAGGGCGAGAAAGCCGCGAGCTCACAAGCTCAAAGCACCTTCGTACAAGGGCTTATAGCTCCGCCGTGATCCCGGGATCCAGCGTGGTGAGGGCGGCTTCGTCCACGCCGTGCTCGCGTAGCAGCTCGGCCGCCTTCCCATCCGCGAGGAGCATGGCAAGCAGGACTCGCGCGTCGGCGCGGGGGTGACCGATATCACCCACAGGTAGGCCGTCCCCGAGAGTCACGGAGATGGGCTGGCCGTCGCGCAGCGCCGGGTACGGATTTTCGGGAACAGACGGTCGGGATCCATTTGCGCATATGCCTGCGGTGGCGCGGACGACGTCCTCCACGTTGCGTCCCATTGCTTCGACCACTGATTGCGCGCGAGGGTCGCAGCGCATCAGCGCGAGTAAAAGGTGTGCCGGCGCGACGGTTGCGCTGCCCCAGTACGCCGCTTCTTCGACCGCGACTTCCAACGACTTCTTTGCGTATGCGGTGAACGGCATCGACGCGCCGTACAAGGCATTGCGCTGTCCGAACAAGTCGCCGAGCACACTTCTGAGCGCGTCGACACGGACGTTGAGCAGGTCGGGATTCTGTTCGGCGGCTCCCATCAGCAGATGCTCGCCGCCGAGCTCGGCATGTCCGAGCAGCCGCGCCTCTTCTTGGGCCGCGACGACCGCGGTCCGGGCTGCTTCGCTGTATCTCTCGAACATCGATCAAGCATGGCCGCCGGCACGACACAAAGCAAACCCAGGGCTCGCAGGACGAAGCTGACATTCCGAGACGCCGACGTCTCAGCCAATGCGCTCAAGGCGCTGCAATCGCGGCCGCTGTCAGCAGCTCGTAATCGGAAACGGTGACCGTGAAGCGAACACTGGCAGCGGCTTCCTTAGATCAAGCAGGGTCGTGCGGACTGGCGTTTCCCCCACCTAATATCGCTTAGACAGGCAGCCGACGAAGTAGAAATCCCCGGTGGGACCCTTTGCAAGTTGCCACGACGCTCGGCGCATAGCGAGCCGGCTCGTGACGGCCGAACCTATTCCGGGTGGCTTAGCGGTACCCGTAGCTGTCGAGATGCGTGAGGCCGGCGGTGGTCATCGCTGGCCGCCGTCGGAAGGGGGCTCCTCGGTGATGAGTTCCCCCACGGCGTCGTCCCGCAGCTGACCTCCCGCTGTCGCATCGATCGTTCCTTCGGGTGAGCGGTCGTCGAACACGAAGATCTCGATGACGACGTCTGGGTCGAACATGACCTGCGACTGGTAATTGATAACCGTGCGGCCGGTGATCTCCTCGACAACTCCGGTGATGCGGTCCGTCATCTCGTTTTGAAAGGTCTGGCGGAATTGACGCACCGTGTCTGCTTGGTCGAACTCAAGCATCGTCTTTTCGGCGGTGGTCAGGCCGCCGCGCATGACGACCAGGAGCATGTCGTCGAAGAAGTACGAGCGCGCCTTCGTCGGCCCCTTACCCAAGTACTTCTTCTGGATCTGCACGATCTCGTTCGAGATGCGCATAAGAAGGCTTTGACCGTCTCGGCCGGTGGGTTCGGCGCTCATTCCGTTCTCCGTGTCGTGCCGGACGGCCGTGCGCTGTCGCGCCGCTACATCGACGTTAGGCTACCGGGACTTCGTCGCCACCTCAACGGGCGGCTAGGCGCAGCAGGGGCAGAAGCGGGGGGAAGCCCGCACTCCGGGGCGCGGCGGACGCGGTGAAGCTTCCTTCAAGAAGGCCCAGATGCTGGAGTAGTGTCAGCAGTCGTGGTCGACCGGCGCCGCGGTGGCCTCGCGCAGCCGCGAAAGCAGCGCATGCAGCTGCTCTCGCTCGTCGGCGGTGAGGGGCGCGAAGAACGCGTCTTCGGTGTCGCGGAACGCCTCGTCGGCTTGGGTCAGGCGGCGTTGGCCGGCGGTCGCGATGGTAATGACGTGGCGGCGTCGGTCGGTCGTGTCGCGCTCGCGCTTGATCAGCCGGGCGGCTTCCAGCGGGTTGAGCAGGTTCACGAGCACGCTGTGGTCGATGCCCATCAGCGAGGCCAGCTCGCGCTGGCCGATCGGCCCGCGGTCGGCCAGCAGATCGAGAATGCGCAGCTGGCGGGGCTTCAGATCGTGTTCGGCGAGCACGTCGCGGCCGAGCCGCGCGAAGCTGTCGCCGAGGATTGACAGCATGAAGCCGGTGCGGGAGCTGACGCTGCCGAGGACCTGGCCGGCTTTGTAGGGACCGATGGACGCCACGTACTCAACGTAGCGCCCACCGTTGTCGGTCGTCGATGATCTTGCGCTGGGCAATGAACTAGGCCGTGAGGACCATCGCGTTGCCGGCCGGGTCGCGCACCCGGTGCCCGTCAGGGTGCGGCTCCGCGCCGCCGACGGGATCGAGGGCGGCTTGGAGGCGCTCGGGGCTGTCGAAGCGGATGGTGAAGTGGCGCAGGCCGGCGGTACCGGCGGGTGGCTGGGAGGCGCCGGTGCCCTGCCAGGTGTTGATGGCGATGCGGTGCTTGAAGCGCCCGTTGGCGTGGAAGTCGGCCATGGTGTCGCCCGTCATGCCGTCGATGAAGCCGAGGGCGTCGCGGTAGAAGCGCTGACCGGCGGCGATGTCGCCGACGTGCACGTGCACGTGCACGTGGCCGATGGTCGTCCCGGTCGGCAGCGGCCGGGCCAGGTCGTTGTCAGGCAGCGTGGCGAGCACTTCCTGCACGTCAAGCGGATCGCGTCCGCTGCGCCGCCGCCCGGAAGTGTCGTAGAGCTCGAAGTCCGCCGATCGAGGGGCCGGTCACTCGCATGGAGCAGATCCGCTCGGGGTTTCCAGCGTGAACTCCAGCCCGATCCCGTCGGGGTCGTCGAGGTAGATCGCCTTCGACATCACGTGGTCAGTCGGCGACATGAAGGTGCGGCGCTCGAACAGCCGAGCTAGGACGCGCGCGAACTCCCCCTCGTTCGGCAGATGGATCGCCAAGTGGTACAGCCCGGCGTACCCGCGCCGTGCCGGGGACGTCGCGCCGGGATGGAGCACGAGCAGGATCTCATCGTCGGTGCCCAACTGGACAGCGCCGTCGGCGTGGCCTCGGAGCTTGAGTCCGACGAGGTCGCGCCAGAAGGCCAGTGATCGGTCGGCGTCGGTGACGTCCAGATGAACGGGGCCGAAGGTGGCGAGCTCGGCGCTCGGCGCCTTGGCGGGGGTGACGGTGGAAGCGGTCTGGTTCATGAGGGCCCTTGGGTCAGTAGGTGGACGCTGGTATACCGTTGCTATTGGTATACCGTTGATGGTACACAACGATACGCTACAGTCCACGTCTCTACCAGGACACGACCTCAAGGATTGGGGAACCCCAATGAGAGCCATCACCGTTGGTCAAGAAGGCGCCGCCCCGGCGCTCCAGGACATCGATGAGACCCGCGCGCCGGGCGCCGGCGAGGTGCTCGTCCGGGTGCAGGCGTCGTCCATCAACCCGCTGGACGACGGCATCGCCGCCGGGATGCTCGCTTCGATGCTTCCGCACGAGTTCCCCATCACCCTCGGGCGCGACTTCGCCGGCGTCGTGGAGCAGGTCGGCGAGGGCGTCAGCTCGGTCGCGGTCGGCGACGAGGTGTTCGGCGAGGTCCCGGCGATGGTCGCCCCGGTGCGCGACGGCGCCTGGACTGAGCGCGTCGTCGTCAGCGAGCAGGTCCTGGCCAAGAAGCCCGCGGGTGTCGATACCGCCCAGGCGGGCGCTGCGCCGCTGGCCGCGCTCACCGCCCTGGCTTTGGTGGAGGCACTGGATTGGAGCTGTGAGCTGGGCAGACCGTGCTGGTGGTCGGCGCGACCGGCGGCGTCGGCAGCATCGTCGTGCAGCTCGGCAAGGCCGCCGGCGCGACCGTCGTGGCTCCCGCTCTGCCTGAGGACGAGGAGTTCCTGCGCGGCCTCGGCGTCGACGAGGTGCTCCCGCGTGAGGGCGACCTGATCACTGCGGTGCGCGAGCGCTACCCGAACGGGGTCGACGCCTTGGTCGACGTGGTCACGCCGTACCAGCCCACCCCGTTTGACGCGGTGCTGGCCGACGGCGGCCGGATCGCCTCACCGACCAACGCCGCCGGTGAAGGCCCCGGCCGCACGAACGTCATGCACGCCGCCACTCGCGAGTCGCTGGACCGCATCGCGCAGCTGCTCGCCGACGGCACGGTCAAGGTGCCGATTCAGCAGACCTTCGAGCTGCCGCAGGCACCCGAGGCGCTCGGCGCGCTGGCCGCCGGCCACACCCAGGGCAAGCTCGCCCTGCGCGTGGCGTGACCGCATCTCAAGACGTGGGGCGTCCGCCGACGCGGGCGCCCCGCTTTCTCTCGGCCTGACGACAACGGCGGCTCCCAGGCCGCCGCGCAGACCTCACTCCTGTTGTCCGCCTCATCGACCTTCCCGCGCCGCGTGCGCGACTGAACTGACACGAAGGAACACCGCCATGAACACCGCCATTTGGATAGCCCAGTCCCTCCTCGCCCTCGCCATGCTCCGCGCCGGCACGATGAAACTCAGCAGGACCAAGGCCCAGCTCCAAGCCTCCGGCAGCATGGACTGGGTCGAAGACCGCACCGAAGGCCAGATCAAAGGGATCGGCAGGCTGGAAGTCCTCGCAGCCCTCGGATTGATCCTGCCCGCCGTGCTCGACGTCGCGCCCGTTCTGGTGGCCATCGCCGCCGTCGGCGTCGTCCTGCTCATGCTCGGCGCCGCCGCCACTCACCTCGGCCGAGGGGAGCGCCAGATGGTGCCGGTCAACCTCGTCATCGCCGCGATCGCCGTCTTCGTCGCGCTCATGGCTTCGGGCCCCAGGCCTTCTAGCTTGACAACCGGGATCGTCGCCATCTCAATATGACGACGATCCAGCGCCGACCAGCGGTGTGATGCTGCGTCGCTGCTCCGTTCGTCTATTGCAATAGTCGTGGGACGTCGGCCGACTTCAAGCGCGAGACTGCCGCGATGCCGCGCATTCACGTCCTCCTGGCGGCACTCTGCTTCGGAACGACGGGCACCGCGCAGGCGCTCGGCCCGAACGGGGCATCCCCGCTGACCGTCGGGGCCGTCCGGGTGGCGCTCGGGTCGCTGCTATTGCTTCTTGCCGTCCGGCTGGCGTCCGGCACTACGGTCGTACGGCTCTCCCGCGGACCGTTCATCGTCGGGGGTATCGGCGTTGCCGGCTATCAGCTCTGCTTCTTCGCCGCTGTCGACGACACCGGAGTCGCCGTCGGGACAATCGCAGCACTCGGCTCGGCGCCGGCATTCGCGGGACTCGGCGGCTGGCTCATGACTGGGACCCCACCAGGCCGTGCGTGGGCGATCGCTACGACGCTCGCAGCCATCGGCGTGGGGCTGATGGCGTTCAGCGGCTCAACCGCGGAACTGTCCCCTTCCGGGGTGGTGCTGGCGCTCGGCGCTGGGGCCTCGTATGCGGTCTTCACCCTGGCCAGCAAGCGCCTGCTCGACGCGGGAGCGCCCGTCGAGCGCGTGATGGCCAGCGTGTTTTGCCTGGGTGCGGTGCTGCTCGTGCCCGTGCTTTTCCTCGGTGACCTTCAGTGGCTCAGTAGCGCTGACGGGATCGTAATGGCGCTCTGGCTCGGTGCCGTGCCGACCGCCTTCGCGTACATCCTTTTCGCGCGCGGGCTGCGCCTGCTCCCGGCAGGCTACGTGGCCACCCTGACGCTGGCCGAGCCGGTCACTGCTGCGACGCTCGGCGCCATCGTGCTCGGCGAACGTCCCGGCACACTCGCTCTCGCCGGCATCGCGCTCATCATCACCGGTCTGGCTGTGCTGGCGCTCCGCGGCCAGCATCGCGACACCCGACCCGCTGGCGAAGTAGCGCTCGGCTAGGTCGGCCGCGGCGTGGCGCGGCCGCGACCCCAAGCAATTACACCCAGGGTCGCGAATCGCGCCGTTGCGCAGCGTGTCAGCGTCGCAGCTGTCCGCGCACCGCGCCACCGGGGTGGCGCTTGTTGTGGACATTGACGTAGAAGCGGTTGGGGCGGCGCTCGATGGCGCGGATCAGGGACTTCTTCACGCCCCGGGTGCAACCCTGCGGACGCCGCGTCGGCTTGTCGAAGAACGGGACGACCACGTCGCCCACCTTTCCGCGCACTTCCTGGTGGATGTGACCGGCGCTCACTGAGCCGACTCGTGAGAGCCTGATGCGGAAGCAGACGCGACCCCGCGCCCGGTTCGTCGTGATCCGCGCGGTTCCGCGGCCGTTGAGGTCACCCTTGGGGATCTCCTGCTTGCCGGTCATCGTCGAGCGCAGCGTCTCGGCGGCCGATGCGCCGCCGGCGCCTGCGAGCGCTCCCGCCAGGGTGAAAGCCGCAACGACGGGGACTGCCAACGTTCGGACGCGTGACATAGCGTCTCCTCCTGCCCTAGGGCAGGCCCACTGCCCGCCTCGTCGGGCGACTATACGCCCACGATTCGCCCAAGTGAGCGTTCCGGCGCCAGCTGCCGTGAGCCCTTTGAGGCCGGACCGATCACGCCACCGGCCGCAGAGCGTTCACCGAAGCAACGCTTCTTGTGCCCGTGCGGGGAGTAGAGCAGCGCCAGATGGGACGTAAAGGACAAGCGCGAGCGCGGCCATGTCACGAGCAGCAATCGTCCTGGCAGCAGTCGTCAGCCTTTGCAGCGACCGGCGGTGCTGCCAGCTGGGCGGCGCCGCTGCAGCAGTCGTCGTGGCAGCAGTCGTCCGCCTCGGCAGCGACCGGGAGCGCGGCCGGCTTGGTGGCGGCCGTCGCCGGGGTGCAGCAGGTGTCGTCGGCCGTGGTCGAGCAGCATGAGTCGGTGGCTGCCGCGCCTGCGAAGCCGATCGGGGCGCAGCAGTCGTCGCCTTCGCCGCGCCAAAGCCCGACGCATTCCTTGATAGCGATCCCGGAGATCACGAACGCGGCGATGGGATCGAGGATCGCCAGCCCCGCGCCGGCGCCGATCAACGCCACCAGCGCGGCGGCGGCCTGCGCGGCGCAAAGGATGTTCTGCACGCCCTCGCCGGCGGTCGCGTCGGACCCCAGCTGCCGGGAGAGGCGGAGCTTCGCCCAGCCGAGCAGCGGCATGAGAATGATCGCCGACACGGTGACGGCGGCGCCGAGGCCACTGAACTCCGTGTCCGAGCCGTTGAGCAACCGGTCAAAGGATTCGTACAAGAAGTACGGGACCAGCAGCAGGAAAGAGCCGGCCACCCACTTCTGTGCCGTCCGCTCCGAGGTTTGCGAATGCACACGCGAGCCGGTGAAGCGCCAGATGATCGTCATCGACGCCAAGCCCTCAACGAACGACGATGCGGCCCAAATCAGCAGGCTGAGCGAGTTGGCTTCAAAGCCGGCGATCAGGCCGACGATGCCTTCGATGCTCATCCACACCAGCGAAGCCCACGACAACTGCCGAGCGCGCTTTGCCGCCGTGAGCCACTTCTCGTCGCGTACCGGCGCCGCCGCCGTCGTCGCTGTCGGTGTCGCGAGGGTTGACGTCGCCGGAGCCATGGGAAGTTCCGTGGCGCTCACGGGCAGCATCCGATCGTTTCGTCGTTGAGCTGGCAGGCTGCCATCTGCGGCGCGAGCTCTTCGCTGGCGACATCCAGCGCGTCCAGCAGGCGAGCGACGGTTTCCGGCAGCGCGTAGAACACTTCGCGCCCGCGTTTGTCCGCCGTCACGAGCCCGCAGCCGCGCAGGCAACGCAAGTGCTTGGAAACGTTCGGTTGCGACAAGCCGGTCTCGTCCACGAGATCGGCGACGCGCCGCTCACCGGCGCGCAATTCCTCCAGAAGCGCTTGTCGCGACACGTCGGAGAATCCGTGCGCGAGCTCGGCTCGCAGGACCGGTAACGGAAGGGAGGCGAGGGCCATGCCGAAAGTATAACCGCAAGGGCATCCTTCGCGTTTTCCGGAAAGGTCCCACAAGAACCGGTTAAGGCATTGGAGCTGGCCCCGCCCCGCGCAGTCGTGCTCCGACCCTCTGGCTCAGTACCTGGGCCGACCATGGTTGCCGGCCTCCTGCTCTGGTGCCACTTGCTCCCAGGCGGTCTGCCAGAAAGCCCGCCAGTCGCCGTTCAAAACGACACCCGCGTACTCCTCGATCTGCCCCGCGTACTCCACGGCCGTTAGTGGCCTCCTCTGGCGACCGTCCGGAACGAAGGCCATATGCGGCAGCTCCTTCCAGGCGTGCCGATAGGAGCCGGGTTCGAGCCGGTCCCCGTAGTGCACGGTGGCGCGCCAGCGTCCGCGAACGAACGTCGCGGTTGCGTGCGGGATTCCCCCGCGTGACCCGCCCTTGATGTGGCGAAGCTTGAACCCGTGACCTGCGAGCACCGGCTCGATCTCCACGAGGGCTTTCCGCAGCTCGATCTGAGGGTCCACGCCAGCGACGGTACACCAGGGAGTCCCCGCAGTCTCGTTCGGCGACGACGCACAGCTTGGGGTTCGGTCGCTTGTTGCGGGCGTCCGCCCGAGCACCCTAGGCGCCGGCCCGCCGAAACGGGCGCGACCGCTTCGGCGCGGGCGCGACCGCTCTCGACGATCGGTTCGCGCACCTTCGCCGGTTCGGGGTCGCAGAAATCAGCGGACAGCCAGGTCGGTCACGGAAACGCCCGGCACGTAGCGCACAGACGGTGACGGCTACGCCCCGACGCGGGTCGTTGCGCCGACCCGGTGTGCGGCAACCGCTTGTCGTACCGCACGGTGGACTCCCTGCCGGGCATGAACCCGTGGGTGCTACGTCTCACCAAGAAGGGTCGGGCTCTCCAAACGCGTAGGCGCTCAAGAGCCAGCCGCCGGCGTGAGCGCCCGCGCGGCGTAGGGCGAAACACGGCTCCCTAGAGCCGTTCAGCGGCGTTCGGCGGCAGAAACGCCCGCCGAAGCGGCCGTCGGCTCGGATTCGCGTGAACCTGCAAATCGCGAATCCAGCGGTCCCAGTGCGGGCGGAGGGACTCGAACCCCCAAGCCTTGCGGCACCGGCTCCTAAGGCCGGCGTGTCTACCAATTTCACCACGCCCGCGGGCGCGCTCAAAGGCGCGGTACGTCATTCAACCAGCGCCACGCTCGCCGCGGGGTTTTCCTCTCCGTTTTCGCCTCAATGCCGCGCTAGCGGTGTTTCGTGACGATCCCGGCGCCGGCCGCGTAGCATGGGCACGGCGTCGCCCGGGTGGCGGAATGGCAGACGCTGATGCCTCAAAAGCATCTGCTCGAAAGGGCGTGTGGGTTCGAATCCCACCCCGGGCATGACGGACCTTCCGCAGCGCGGTCTCAACTGACTCGACCACACCTGCGACCGCAAGCGCCGTTTCACCAGTAGGGAAGGACCAGCAGCAGGCGAATGGAGCCCCATGCCTGCCGAGCTGCTCTCCCTTCCTCCGCTGGCCCTAGCCCTTTGGCTGCTGATCTTCGAGCAGGGCACCACGTCCGATCATGGTCGCGAGCGTCTGGCTGTTGTGCTCGGCGGGTCGATCCTGCTCGGTCCCGTGGCACTCGCCGTGCTGGGCTTCTTCGGCTGGTTGTTACTTGTCATTGTCAGCGCTTTGGCGCTGATCGCGTTAGCGGTTGGTCGGCACGGTGGCTTGCTGCGCGGGCATTGGCGCCTTCCCAAGCGGCTGATCTTCCGGTCGTGATCCTCCACGGCGCCGTCGGTCCCTACGTCCACGGGCTCAACGAGGACCAAGACCCGCTGCTGGCAGAGATGTACGACCACGCCGACGAGGAGAAGATCCCCGTCGTCGAGCCGCCGACCGGCCGAATGCTCGAAGTCCTCTGTCGTGTCACACGCGCGCACCGCGCCGTCGAAGTGGGAACCGCGATCGGGGTCTCCACGCTGCGCCTCGCACGGGGCGGCGCGCACGTGACGAGCTTTGAAGTCGACGAGTTGCGTCATGAGGCGGCGGTCGGCTATCTCAGCCGTGCGGGCCTCGCCGACCGCGTCGACTTGCGCCTACAGGGGGCGGACGAGGGTCTCGCTTCGCTAGAGCCACCGTTCGACCTTGCCTTCATCGACGGGCCTAAGCAGGGCTACGCGAGCCACATAGAGGCGGCCATCGCACTGCTTCGCCCTGGGGGGCTGCTGGTGGTCGACAACGTGCTCATGTCCGGCACCGTGGCAACGGGAATCCCGGCCGGCCCCTGGAACCGGGAGAACATCGAACGAGGGCGACTACTCAACGAGCAGCTTGTCGCTAACAAGCGCCTGCTGGCCGCGATCACCCCCATCGGCGACGGGCTCGCGATCGCGGCGCGCCTCTGACCGCCGACCGGCTCGCGATCACGGCTACACAATTAGCTGTCAGCCGTCGCCGTAGCGCTGCGGCGCTGACGCCGGTCAGCTCAAACGGCTCTGAAGGTCGTCGACCAGGCGGGCGTCGGCCACCAGAAGTCCCTCCGGCGCCGCTCCGAGCGCCGCCAACGGCCGCACTGAGAGCCCGGCCTGACGACACAACAGCGCGCCGGCCGCGATGTCCCAGTGCTTGACGCCGCGCTCGAAGTAGGCGTCAAGCCGTCCTCCCGCGAGCCAGCAGAGATCCAAGGCGGCCGATCCGAGCCGGCGCAGGTCACGAACCTGGGGCAGCAGCCTGGCGATGACTTCGGCCTGGATGGCGCGGACTTCCGCGTCGTATCCGAAGCCCGTGGCGACCAGCGCCTCCCCCAGCTCCGCGCAGCCGGACGGGGCCACCGGCTCGCCGTTGAGCCGCGCGACGTCGTCGCGGCGCGCCGACCACAACTCGTCGCGGACAGGATCCAACACCACTCCCGCCAGCGTGTCTCCGTTCTCGTCCTCGCAGGCGATGGAAACCGACCACATCGGGATGCCGTAAAGGAAGTTCGTGGTGCCATCAATCGGGTCGACCACCCAGCGCAAACCACTCGAGCCGGCGTGACCGCCTTCTTCCTCGCCGAGAATCCCGTCGTCAGGCCGCTGGCTTTCGAGGTGCTTGCGGATCATCCGCTCCGCGGCGTAGTCGGATTCCGAGACCAGATCGGTCGGCGTGGATTTCGCCGTCGTCTTGTGCTGAGCGGCGGCGAAGGCGTCGCGGAGCATGTCGCCCGCTTCCCGGGCACAGCTCGCGGCAAGGGAAACGAGGGCGGCTGTGTCGGTCATCGGCGCGCCACCCTATTACAGCCGCGGTTGACCCGTGGCGACCGCCGGGCATGATGGCGTGCATGAACCCCGTGAAGCTGATGTTCGCGCCAGCCAAGCTGATGTTGCAGCCGGCCAAGTTGGGGCTTCGGTTGCTCGATGACATCCATGACCTCGCCGTCACGAGTCGGAAAGCCGCCGATGATCATGCCGCGCTGGCGCTGCGGCTGCAGGCTTTGCAAGGCGAAGTCGCAACGCTCAACCGGACGACGGCGGCCATGAACACGCACGCGGCGGGGTTGACGGTCGCCGCGCAGACGCTGCACATCTCCGCGGCCGACCTCACCGCCGAAGTCGACGATCTCGGAGACGATCTCGACCCGGTCAGAGAGTCACTGGACCGGATCGACGACATGTCGGAGGCGATGGACACGATCGCCGACACTGTTGAGCCGCTACAGGGCGCATCCGAGCGTATGGGCCGGATCGCAGACAAGATCCCGGGGCTGCGTTCGCGCGAGCAGAGCTGAGGGTCAGAGACCGTCGGCCGACGGCTCACCTGTTACAGGCGTAGCCGCGGCCGGTCGGTTGGCGGCGTCTTCCCACGAGTGCCCGACGAAGATCGGCTCTGGCCGTAGCTCGACGCCGAAGCTCTCGCGCACCCCGGTAGCGATCTCGCGTGCCATCTCGACGATTTGGCTTGTCGTCGCGCCACCACGGTTGACGAGCGCCAGCGTGTGTTTTGCCGAGATCCCCGCCGGTCCTTCGCCGAAGCCGCGATCGAAGCCGGCGCGCTGGATCAGCCACGCCGCCGAAGTCTTGATCCTGCCGTCGGCTTCGGGAAAAGCGGGCGGACGGTCATCAGGACCGAGCCGCTCCGTCACGCGGCTTGTGAGCTTGGCAAAGGCGTCCTGATCAAGGATCGGATTGGTGAAGAAAGAGCCGGCGCTCACTGAATCGGGATCCTGCGCGTCGATCACCATGCCTTTGCCCCGGCGCAAAGCCAAAACCGTGTCGCGGACCGCTCGTAACGGCGCCCGCTCTCCCACCGCCACGCCGAGTGCCCGCGCCAGTTCGGCGTAGCGGAGCGGCTCGGAGAGCTCGGAAGGCAACAGCTCGAAGACAACTTCGAGGACGACCCAGCGGTCGCTGCCGCGGAACCGGCTCGTGCGGTAGCCGAATTCGCATTCTTCTCGCGACAACTGGCGGATGGCGCCGTTGTGGCGATCAAGGACGCGGACGCTGCTGATTCGCTCAGAGACTTCCTGTCCGTATGCGCCGACGTTCTGGATCGGGGTCGCCCCCACGGTCCCGGGAATTCCGGACAAGCACTCGAGCCCAGCAAGGCCACTGGAAACACAGAGAGACACGAAGTCATCCCAGGGTTCGCCAGCCTGGACGCGCAGAGTCGTACTGCCGTCGCCGGCTTCACGAAGGATCCCGCGGGTCTGCAGGTGGACGACGGTTCCGGGCCAACCCTCGTCGCAGACGACCACGTTGGACCCTCCCGCCAGTAGCAGCAGGGGTTCTTCGCGGGCGTCCGCCTCGCGCACCGCTTGCAGAAGCTCAGATTGGGTCCTAGCGGTCACGAAGTGGCGAGCCGGGCCGCCGACCTTCAAAGTCGTCAGCGCAGAGAGCGACTGGGCGGCTTGAAGCGAATCCGGTTCGCCGGAGGGGTTCATTGCAGTCCGGGTCTAGCAGGAAGGCACGTCATTCCTCTGATCCGCCTCGGGCATATGATCCCTGGCTGATGAACCCGGTCAGCGTCATCGGCGGCTCGGGTGAGCTCGGCTTCGGCCTTGCGCTGCGATTGGGGCACGCGGGCATCCCGATCGTCATCGGCTCGCGTGACGTGGAGCGGGCGCAGGAAGCCGTGGGCAGGCTCCGAGGCCGCGTCCCCGCCGGGCGATTCGAGGCGGCCGACAATGCCACCGCCGCGGAGCGCGGCCATATCGTCCTGTTGAGCGTGCCGTTCGCCAATCACGAAAAGACGCTGCGCACGCTCAGCCGCACGCTTTCGCCCGGCCAGATCCTCGTCGACGCAACCGTTCCGCTGGCTTCTGCGGTCGGCGGCGCACCGACCCGGATGCTCGGGGTCTGGCAGGGCTCGGCCGCTCAGCAGGCGGCAGAAATCGTTCCGGATGGCGTCGGGGTGGTGGCCGCCCTTCACACGATCGCGGCCGGCCACTTGAAGGACCTCGCCCATCCGCTCGAGCAGGACGTCCTCGTGACGGGCGACTCCCTCGCGGAAAAGCGGGCGGTCGCCGAGCTGCTGCACAACATTCCTGGACTGCGTTGCGTCGATTGCGGGGCGCTCGAGATGGCGCGGGTGACCGAGCAACTCACTCCCTTGCTGATCAATCTCAACCTTCACTACAAGGTCAAGTCGGGGTTGCGGATCGCCGGGCTACCGGACGAGCTGTGGGCGTAGTCCTGCTCGCCGGCGGCACCGGCGGAGCGAAGCTCGCGCGCGGGCTCCAGGACGTCCTTGGTGGCGAGTTGTCGGTCGTCGTCAACACCGGTGACGACGGCGAAGCGCACGGCGGTTACGTCTCGCCTGATCCCGACCTCGTCACCTTCTGGCTGGCCGACCGGATCGACGACCGCGGCTGGGGCTTGCGCGGCGATTCCTTCAACGTCATGGAAGGGCTGCGCGAGCTCGGCGAGCAAGTCTGGTTCAACCTCGGCGACCGGGACCTCGCAATCTGCCTGCACCGCGCTGAACGGCTGCGCAAGGGAGAGCGCTTGACGGAGATTGCCGACAGCATCCGCACTTCCTTCGGCGTTACGGCACGCGTTCTGCCGATGACCGACAACACCGTCCGCACCCACGTGCGCGCTCGCGATGCTTGGCACGAGTTTCAACCTTTCATGATCCGCGAGCGCGGGGAAGGGCCCGTGGACGACGTCCACTACAACGGGGCAGCCGCCAGCACGCCGACTCCGGAAGTCCTCGAGGCGGTTGCGCAGGCGGACCTGATCGTGATCGGGCCCAGCAACCCGGTGATCTCGATCGGGCCGATCCTGGCCGTGCCCGGCATGGCGGAGGGCTTGCAGGCAGCACGGGCGCCGATCGTCGCGGTTTCTCCATTGATCGGCGGTGAAGTTGTGAAAGGGCCGACGGCCGTGTTCATGGCGTGGGCGGGCCAGCCTGCAACGGCGGCGGGAGTAGCGGCGATCTACGACGGGCTGATCGACGGCTTCATCGCCGACGAGCCAGTTTCGGAAGTCACGACGCTGGTTCGGGATGTCGACTTGAACACCCCGCAGACGCGCCGGGCGGTGGCCGAGGCCACGCTCGAGTACGCGGCTTCACTGCGTCGGGGGTAGGCGTCGATGCGCACGGTCGCCGAGGCCACGCCCGAGTACGCGGCTTCACTGGGTGAGGTGTAGCCGTCTCTATGTGCACGATCGCCGTGCTGCCTGTCAAGACGTTCGCCCGCGCCAAGCGGCGGTTGACGGGTTGCCTTGTGGCGGAGCAGCGAGCGGCACTGGCCGCCGCGATGGTCGCTGACGTACTAGCCGTCTTGCGTGACGTTGCGGGCTTGGATGAGCTGATCGTCGTCTCGGGCGAGCCGGCGATGTCCGTGAAAGCGGCAGAAGTGGGCGCTCGTTTGCTCGTTGACGAGGCCGAGACCAGCCACTCGCGGGCGGCAGCGCGCGGCGTCAAAGCCGCGATGGCACTCGATGCGACGCGCGTCTTACTCGTCCCCGGGGACTGCCCCGCCCTGGTCGCCGGTCAGCTCGACGCCTTGCTATCAATCCGGAGCGCGGGCGTAGTGGTAGTTCCCGATCGCGAGGGCTCAGGGACCAACGCGCTGCTGTTACAGCCGCCGGAAGTGATCGCGCCGAGCTTCGGGCCGGGCTCGTGTTCGCGTCACGTCGAGCTGGCACGCGGCGCGGGTGTCCCGGTCGACGTCGTTCCGGTTGATTGCCTCTCGCTCGACATCGACACTTCTGCAGACGTCGAGGCCGTTTCGGCACTGCTTAACAACGACCCCGCTCGAGCACCGCGAACGGCCGCGGTGCTGCGGACGCTGGCTGACACGATGACCGCTTGACTCCTATCTCCGTCACCGCCCTACCGGGCTTGCCTGAGGTCCGGCCCGGCGACGACTTGGCCGCTCTGATCGCCGAAGCGGCGGAGCGCCTTGCCGTGCGGCTCGGCGATGACGACATCGTCGCCGTCGCTCACAAGGTCGTCTCGAAAGCGGAAGGGCAAGTCCGTCGCTTGAGCCAGATCTCCCCTACTGCGGCGACGAGTGCTCTTGCCGCCGCGCACGGCAAGGACCCGCGACACCTCCAAGCCGTTCTCGACGAGGCGGCAGAAGTGCTGCGAGCCGACCGCGGGCGGATCATCTGCCGCACTCGGCACGGTTTCGTCTGCGCCAACGCGGGCGTTGATGCCTCAAACGCCGGCGGCGATGACTTGGTCGTCTTGCTGCCGAAAGATCCCGACGCCTCTGCCCGCGCGCTGAGGGCGGGGCTGGTGCGCCTAGTCGGGGCGCGACCCGCCGTGGTGATTACGGATTCCTTCGGGCGCGCCTGGCGCATGGGACAAGCCGAAGTGGCGATCGGCTGCGCCGGATTAGCGGTTCTCGACGACTGGCGGGGCCGGCGAGACGGCGACGGACGCTCGCTGGCCGCGACACACATCGCCATCGCCGATGAGGTGGCCTCGGCCGCCGACTTGGTGCGTGGCAAGGACTCGCGTGAGCCGGCCGTGCGAATTGGCGGCCTGAGGCGACACGTGACCGTTGAAGACGGCCCTGGCGTGGCGGCGTTGGTGCGACGGCGCGAAGACGACTTGTTCGGCTGAACCGACGCGGCGAGAGAGCTGGCTGGGTGCGCGTATTGACTGCTTCATCTAGGCGGCTAAGGCGACACGGCGGGCGACCGTTCGACCTTGCATTGCCATGCGGGGTCAGAACGGCACACCCCCCAAGAAGGTCAGACGACACGGCCATCCGCAGACGTCTGGCCGTCTCACCTCCCTATACGGGGTCAGACGGATAAACCCCCGCTTCCTTCACTTGCCTGACCGGGATTTCGCCCCATGGACACCGTCAGGCATC
>JADDQZ010000051.1:31371-48708 GCA_016781085.1 Actinomycetota bacterium | reverse complement strand
CACACCCACACCCACACCCACACCCACACCCAGCGGATAGCGCCGCCTGACCTCGTACAACGTCGTCCGCTCCGCCGCTGGCCGCCCCGCGCGATGCGCGGCGGCGACCAAGTCGTCTGGATCCAGTCGCGCGCCGTGGTACGAGCCCGCAAGCCGCGAGATGTTTTCTTCCATCAACGTTCCGCCGAGGTCGTTGACTCCCCAGCGCAGGCTTTCCGTGGCCGCTTCCAGCCCCATCTTCACCCAGCTCGCCTGAACGTTTCGTACTGTGCGCCCGAGCGCAAGCCTGAACACCGCGGTGTGCTTGAGGTTCTCTTCCGCGGAGATCTCGGTCACGCCGTGCGTCCTTCCCAGCAACGTGTGAAAAGGAATGAACGAGAGCGGAACGAACTCGGTCAGGCCTCCTGTGCGCTCTTGCAGGTCGCGCACCACGCGCATGTGCTCTGCAAGCTCCCAGGGTTCCTCGATGTGACCGAACATCACGGTCGCGGTCGAGCGCAAGCCGCCGCGATGCGCGGCTTCAATGATCTCCACCCACCGCTCAGCCGGGAGCTTGTTCGGCGAGATCCTGGTGCGGACGCCGTCGTGAAGGATTTCCGCTGCCGTCCCGGGAACCGATCCCAGCCCTGCCGCGATCAGCCGCTCGAATACCTCTCCGGCGGCCAGTCCGCTGACGTCGCACATGTGCGCCACTTCCATCGGCGAATAGGCGTGCAGATGCAGCTCCGGCGCCAGAGACTGCGCGATCCGCAGCCAGTGCTCGTAGTCCGCGAGCCCCCAATCCGGGTGAATGCCGGACTGGATGCAGAGCTCCGTCGCTCCGTACTCGACCGCCGCCTGGACCCGCGTGGCGAACTCGCGCTCGTCGTGCTCATAGGCGTCGGGGGAACGCCGACCCTGCCCGAAGCCGCAGAACGCACATCCGACGACACAGATGTTCGAGATGTTCAGATTGCGGTTGACGACAAAAGTCACCGTTTCGCCCGCCAGCTCGGCGCGCAAGGCGTCAGCGGCCTGCCGTAGATCTTCGATCGCCTCCGGGCGCTGCTCGGCGAACAGCGCCGTCAGCTCTTCCTCGTCGAGCCGCTCGCCGCGGTGCCCCCGGGCAACAGCCCCGGCGACGCGATCCTTCGCGAAGCGCCTCTGCTCGCGCCGCCCGGAAGTTCCGGCGGGGATGAACGACCAGTACTTGGCTTTGATGACGTCGAGCACGGCCGGCGCCAACCACTCAGGCGCCATGTACTGCGGGTAGACACACAACCGCTCGCTGAGGGCCAACCCGTGGGCTTGCAGCCGTTTGCGCACCTGCGCTGGCGACGGGAAAGGATGCTCAGGCGAAATGTGGTCGCCGTTCGCCGAAAGCCCACCGAGGTCACTTGCGCCGGCCAGCACGAGTTCCGGCCACCATTCGGACAGGTTCGGCGGCACCTGGATTCCGACGTCGGGCATCAAAGCGCGAGCCGCGCGCACCAGTTCGCGCATCTCGTCCACCGAGACTGCTGATGCCCACGCCGGCAAGTCGAGCGCCGGGCCGCTCGAGAGACCCGTGCGCCAGAAGGTCTGCGCCGCTTCACCGGCGATTTCCGCAGGTTCTTCCATGTAGTAGCGCCGGTGCGGGACGTAGTTCTGGAGGATCACCTCTTGCAGGTGACCGAACTCGCGCTGGACTTCGGCCAGGACTGCAAGCGCGTCAAGCCGCTGCTCGGCGGTCTCACCGATGCCGACGAGGATGCCGCTGGTGAACGGGATCCGTAGCTCCCCCGCCGCGTGGATGGTCTTCAACCGCTCTGCCGGATGCTTGCTCGGCGATCCCTGGTGTGCGACCAGATCGGCGACCGTGGACTCGAGCATCAGACCTTGGGAAGCGGTCACCTCCCGCAAGGACGAAAGCCCGTCGTGCGAAAGGACGCCGAGGTTGGTGTGCGGCAGCAAGCCTCGCTCGAGTGCGCGTTCACACGCCCAGATCACGTAGGAGACGAAGTCCTCGTGGCCCCACTCGGCGAGCTGGCGCGCGACTCCCGGGTTGTGGTCCGGCGCCTCCCCGGTGAGCACCAGCAGTTCCTTGACACGGCGGCGAGCGGCGCCGTCGAGCAGAGCGATGACAGCGTCGGGCTCCTGGAGGTGCGCGGTGTGCGTGGCGAAGGCGCAGTACTTGCAGTGGGAGCGACAAGTCCGCGACAGCGAAAGCGTCACGTTCCGGGAAAACGTCACGCGGCGTTGCACGAGAGCCAACTTACTCCACAATTGGTCGGACCCAATGGCAGTCAAGCTCCCCTCTCGCCTGGAAGTCCTTCCATGCCTTGCTCTATTGGTTCGCTCTCGATTGGTGGTCCTCCCCTGCCTTGCGCTATTGGCCGTCATGCTCGGCGGGTGCGCGCCCGGAGGAGTCCAGGCGCAACGCCAGCAGGAATTGAGCGTGCTGCTGGAAGCGCCGACGAGCGCAGTGCACGCCGGCATCTACGTCGCCGCCCAGCGCGGCTTTGACAAGGGCGAAGGACTGACGCTGAAGATCCAGCGACCCCGCGCGACGACACGCCCGCTGGCGTCGCTGAGAACCGAGCGCGCCGACGCGGCCATAATTCCTCTGGAGGACTTCGCGCGCGCAAGGGTGGCGGGCGCGGACATCGTCGCGGTCATGGCGCTCACACAGACGCCGCGTCTCGCCGTGCTCGCTTCCGCGCCCTTCAAGCGGCCGCGACAGCTCACCGGGGCGAAAGTCGGCGTGCCGCCCGGACGGGCGCCACGTGCGCTGCTGGAGACGATGATTAGTAGCGACGGCGGCGACTTCGACGGCACGAAGATCATTTCGCTTCCCGAAGCAGCAACCGAGGCACTCGAGAAGGAGCGTGCGGATGCCGTAGTTACCCGGCGTGACTCCGCTAGCTCAATGCGCGAAGGCGCAGGCAAGCACGTGAGCGTGATGCTCCCCGAACGCTACGGCGTACCAGACCATCCCGGACTGCTGGTGGTGGTCAATCAAACGACGCTCGCAGACAATCCCGATGGGGTCCGCTCCCTGGCCCGTACGCTCCAGCGCGGCTACCACGCCGCCCAGGTGGACCCGGAAAGCACTGTCGAAGCGATGCTGGAACGCGAGCCGCGTCTGGATCGGGCAACGCTGCTGGCGGGCATCGACGACGTCGGCTCAAGCTGGACCGCGGGCGCAGCCACCTTTGGAGAACTGCGCTCGCCGCAGCTTCAACGCTGGCAGAAGTGGGCCATACGGACGCGAATCATTCCCCGCCCGATGCCACGCGAAGCTTTCTCCACGGAGCTTGTCCGGCCGCTGCGCAATCCGTGAATCTGACTTGTGGGGCTGGCCGCGCGGGCGCCGGGTCAGGACGCCGGCGTTACCGCCAGGGCAACAACTCCACCCGGCTTCAAGCCGAAGCGCACCGCGTCGTCCCCCATGCGGACTTCGGAGAGCCACGCGTCTTCGTTGTCGGAAACCGTGGCGAGCAGAGCAGTCTCACGCATTGCTGCGCACAGAGCGTTCGTTTCCTCGACGGAGCCCTCAAGCCGTTTGACACGGCCCCCGAAGTTGAGCGTCACGTTGATCGTTCCGGCGTCTGTGAGGTGCGCATCGACGAGTTGCATTCCGAGATGGTCCCTGTATCGCCGCCGCCTTCACATAGGGCCTGGACCCCAAAGGGAATCGGCCCCGGGATGCACTGCGCGGTCGGCGACGTCTACTGCGCGTTGATTTGCTTGAGCTCGTCGCGCACGGATTGCGGCCGCCCCCACATCTGGCGCACTTCTGTGCGACCGGTGCGCACTTCGCGCAGCACGAGCTCTCCGGCGATCTCGGCTTCGTCAAGCAGCTTGAGGGTGCAGTGCACGGTCGGCGCTGCCGTCGCGTGCCCGAAGCGGTTGGCGACAATGAAACGGAAGTGCCAGTCGTGGTTGGAGTACGGCTGGGCGTTGGCCGTCACGAGCAGGACCGCGGCGTCGATGTAGCGGTTCTCGTCGACGCGCAAGTCGAGCTCCATGTCCGTCCAATCCGACGGAAGTGACTCGAGTATCTGGTGGAAAGTCTCAGCTAGCGCCATGATCTGTCGTGGAGCCTACCCGCCGTGGCCGAACCGCCGCCTCCCGAAGAGCCTCGTGATGTGCTTGCCCCCGCGCGCGAGCTGGGCTTCAACGGCCTGCTCGAGCTGCTGGTCCGCCTCGACGGGGCCGCGGAGGCCGAGGTGGTGCAGGCCGCCTTGGCGGGCGGTATCTCGCCGGTCGTGGTGTTGGAGGAATTACGGCGCGAAGTCGAGCGACGGCTGATGCGAGCGCACGGCTTCTACGATCGCAGCGGCCCATGACCGGACGTCTGATCAGCAACCGTGTCACGTGCGCAGTCATGAACAGTGGCCGCGTCGGTCGCGCGCTCATGACCAACGCCTCATCGAGCCCTGCGCCGCGCTTTCACCGATGACGGACGTCGCGCCAGCGACCGCGCGTGCGCCTGAGCCCGTCACGGTCCAGGACACGAAATACGCCGCGGTCAAGCACGGGTGCGGGCTACTGGACGTCTCCGACCGCGGAAAGCTCGCCCTCACGGGCACTGAAGCCAAGGAATTCCTCCACGGCCAAGTGACCAACGACGTCAACGCCCTTGCGCCAGGCAGCGGCTGCTACGCCGCCTTCCTTACGCACAAGGGCAAGATGCGGGGCGATCTGCGCATCCTCGATCTGGGCCATGAGCTGTTCCTGGACTGCGAAAGAGGCGTGTTGCAGGCCCTGTTCACGCTGGTCAATCGCTACAAGCTCGGCCGCGACGTGGAGTTGCACAAGCGGACGCTGGAGCACGGATTGCTTTCTCTCGTTGGGCCGCGGAGCGATGAAGTCGTTCGCGCGGCCGATCTGCCGCAGTCCGAGCACGCCAGCGTCGCTGGAGATATCGCCGACGCGCGAATCACGCTGGTCAGGACCTGGGCGGGCATCGACGTGATCTGCGATGCCACGGACACGACACGTGTCAAGGAGGCGCTAGAAGCGGATGGCGCCGTGCCGATCTCCGACACGGCTGTCGAAGTGCTGCGCGCCGAGTACGGCCGTCCACGCTACGGCGTCGATCTCGACGAAAGCGTCATTCCCCAGGAAGCGGGACTCAACGAGCGCGCGGTGTCATTCACCAAGGGTTGCTACGTCGGCCAAGAAACGGTCGCGCGGCTGTTCTACAAGGGTAAGCCGAACCGGCATCTGCGGACACTGGTCCTCAGCGCACCGGTCCCGACCGGCGTGCGAGTGGTACATGGCGAGCGTGAAGTCGGGGTCCTTGGGACTTCGGTGGTCTCGCCAACACACGGCCCGATCGCGCTCGCCTTGATCCGGCGAGAGGCACAAGCCGGCGACACGGTGCTCGTCGGTGACGACGGCGTTACGGCAACGGTCCGCGATCGGCCGTTCGAGCCCTAGCAGGGCTACGCGACCCGGCGTCAGCAGCGATTGCCGCGCTTAGTTAGCGGGGCGCTGGTCGGTTCCAGCCACGTCGAGGACACCTTCGACCATCGTTCCGGTTCGGCTACCCAACGGGGGCGTGAAAGCCACCGAGCTTGCGCGCAATCTCTAAGTGCTTAGGTCGCCGGCGTTCGGCCACCTATCCGTTCCGCGCCGCCCGCAGGAAGTCCGCCACCTCCGCCGCCCCTATACCGGCACGCAGTTCCAGCGCCGGAGGATCGTGAGCGGCGATCCAGCTGCCGACGATCCGTACTTCGTCGATCTCTGCCGCCGGCAGCCAGCCTCCGGCGGACACGGGGCCCACCGCCCGTAATGCCGCCTCGCTGCGAGCGACGATGTCCTCGACGTCCGTCGGCACTGCACCCCAGTCGACCACGCGCCCGCCGGCGATCCACAAGGCGTCGCACCGGCCCGCATCGCTCGGGTGCGGCGCGATCACAAGCCTCGCGCCCGCGTGCGTGACTCGCAACAGGCCGCCTAGCCGCGTCAGCAGCGTCTCCAAGCGCGCGCGTCGCCGCTTGAGCCAGGCAGCGCGTTCGAACAGCTGGGCTTGCGCCGCCTCGCGCATCTGCGCGTTGACGTGGCGCAGCACCGCAGCGCCAGGGCTGCGCCCGGCGAACAACGCGAGCGCCGCGTCGAGTCGTGTGCGGTAGAGGTTGGGATCGAGGTCGCCGAGGCATGGAGACAGGCAGCGGCCCATCTCCCCGTACGCCGACGGAAACTCGCGGCGCTTGATGCCACGACCGCAATGCCGCAACCCGAAGAGCGAATTCAGCTGTTCGACGAGCTCCACCGCGGCGGCACGTCCGCGGACTGGACCGATCGTCACGCCGTGCCCTGATGCCGGATCGCGAGCAACTTCGAGGATCGGAAACGGGATGTCCAACCGGCAGCGGATATAGACGAGCCCATCCGGCTCACGAGTGAGCAGGCTGTTTCCGGGCGGTCGCAGCTCGCGAATGAGCCGGCACTCCAGCAGCAGCGCGCCGAGCTCGGATTCCGTGGACCGGTAATCGACGTGCGCCGCTTCCTCTGTCCAAGCTGCGTCCCCGGTGAAGTGCGCGCGGGCGCGATCGCGGAGCCGCACCGACTTGCCAACGTAGAGCACGCTGCCGTCCGCGTCGCGGAAGATGTAGACGCCGGGGTCCTGTGGGAGCGCCGAGAGGTCGGGACGCTCCTCCGGTGCTCGCCGCCCTCGCGTACGCGGCGCGCCACCACCCCGCGCCCCGCCTGCCGACTTGCCCGGGCCTGAACCACACCGGCCGGATCCTGCTGCGCGTGGCGCGCGCCGCGGACCGAGCAAGCGGATCGCTTCTTCCACCGTCCCGGCATGCGCGCACAGCTTCGGAAACAACGCGCAGAACACGCGCGCGCAGGTCTCCGCATCGGGCAGTGCCCGGTGGACTGCTTCGACTTCGATCCCAAGCGATGCGGCGAGCGGCGCGAGGCCGCGGCGCTGCTGTAGCGGGGCAAGCCGCCGGGCGAGCGCCACGGTGCAAAGCACGGGGGGATCGGGCCAGGTCAATCCCGCGCGCGCAAAGGCTTGTCTGAGTACACCGGTGTCAAAGCGAGCCGAATGAGCCACGAGCACTCGACCTTCGAGCTGCTCTGCCAGCTCGGGCAGGACTTCTTCGGGCGCCGGCGCAGTGTCGACCATCGCTTGCGTCACGCCGGTGAAACGCTGGATGCCACGCGACAGCGGCGACTTGACGGCGACCAGCGAAGACCAACGATCGTGCAGTTCGCCCCCGCCGACGAGCACGGCCCCGACTTCGGTCAACTCGCAACGCTCCCGCGGTAGCCCGTTCGTCTCGACGTCGACGGCCAAGAACTCCGCGCGCGAAATAGGCTGAGAGAGCGGATCGGCGGCAGTTGCGATCATGGGCGCCGCATGGTCGCCGCCGCTTCGGATCGATTGCACGAACGCTTGCAGCCGTGCAAGTCCTGACGAGAGTCCGCCGTGAAGCCGTCGCGGCCCTACGGGCTCAAGACGAATTCTTCTGGCTCGACCTCGAAGCTCCGCCGTCTCACGAGCTTGCAGCGTTGGGGGCCGAACTCGATCTGCACCCGCTGGCCGTCCAAGACAGCATCAACTTCGGTCAGCGACCGAAAGTCGACGAGTTCGACGACCACCTGCTGATTGTTTTTTACTCGGTGACGGCGGCGCCGGCGGACTCAGGGCGTGAGTTCGAGCCGCTCGAGGTTCACGTCTATGTCTCCGGGTCATTCGTGATCACGATCCGCCGCCGACCCTGCTCGACGCTCGATCAAGCGCGCCAACGCATGCAGGAACATCCTCCAGCAGACGAGGCCAAGGTGATCTACCGCATCCTGCGAGCGCTGTGCGACGCCTACGATCGCCCGCTCAAGCGGCTTGAGCGGCGCGTGGACGATCAGGAGGAGGCGGTGTTCACTGCGCAACGAAACGCCAGGCTCGAAGTGATCTACCGCCTTCATCAGGAAGTTCGCGACTTGCTGCGCCGCACCACCGCCCAGCGCGAGCAGTTCCGCTACGCGGCACAGGCGCTCGCGGAGCTGCCGGGCTTGACGCGCGGCCCGCGCGCCGAGCTGCGCGACGTCGCCGACCACGTGACCGAGATCGACTCCGAACTCAGCCGTCACGACGTCGACATCGACTCTCTGGTCAACGTCTATTTCAACGTGACGGCCAGCCAGACCAACACCGTCGCGACACGGCTCTCGCTAATCGCCACCTTCTTTCTCGCGTGGACCTTGGTCACCGGGTTCTTCGGCCAGAACTTCGGCTGGCTGGTCGAGAACATCGAAAGCCGGGAGGCGTTCCTGGTCTACGGGGTCGGCGGCCTGATCGTCGCGACGGCGGTCGCCGCGCTGGTCTTGTGGCTAGGGCGCAACGTGCGAGGCGACAAGTAGAATCGCTTTTCTCGTGACCAACTCGGCTTCTTCAAAGGTGGGTGCCTGATGGCCAACGAGGGCCACGGCGTCGTCGCCATTCACTGGTATTCGACGGTTTTCCGCGCCGACTCCTTCGAAGAGGCGCTGACCGAGATCGCTCCGGTGGCGGTCCGTTATGGCGCCACGGACTTCCGCGTCTACCGCGCCCGCGACGACATCTACAAGTTCATCCAGATGGCGAGCTTCGACACCAAAGTCGAGTGGGAGCGCTACTGGTACGGGCCGGAATTCTCGGAGTGGCGGGGGCACTACACGAGCTGGTATCAGGTACCGGTCGTGCCTCAGTGGAACGATCTTGTCCTAAGCGGCGGCGTCGAGGGCGAGCGCGCGCGCATCGACCGTGACGCCGAGCAGCCGTCACCGCAAGACGGTCCCGAAGCGAGCGAAGTCGCCCAAGTCGGGCGCAGCCCGCTCGTCGGCTAAGCCGCGCCAGCCAACCAGGAGTTTTGACGGCGGCGGCGCACAGACCTGCCCCGTTCAACCCTTCTCGAGCGGTGCCATGGTCAATCCCGCTGTCTTGAGGAGCTCCCAATAATGCTCAGCGAGCTCTTTGTGCCCGGTCCAGACGATCGCCTGGCCGGAGGCGTGAATCTTTTCGGCGAAAGCGAAGCCTTGCTGCACGGAGACTCCGGGGATGCATTGCGACAGCGTCCGGGCGACGTGGTCGAAGGTGTTGTGGTCGTCGTTGCGAACGATTACGCGCCAACGACCGTCGTGGTCGGTGCCCGGTCCAGAAGTGCGCGGCAATTCGATCGTTTGAGACATCTTCGAATTGTTACCCGGGTCGGTGGCGAGGTCACACGCCAGGCCCGGCCGTCGTGCGACGTGCTTGACGTCGGCGCCAACGTTCCAGGCCTCGCCACATGTGCTCGACCGGTGAGGCCTCGAGATAGACGTCGGCGACTTGCGGATCCATTTGTGACCGGAGGTATGCGCGGTACCAGGCGGCGAAAGCCTCGGGATCCAGTCGCGCCGCCTGCTGCGCTTGCAGTCTCATCGACGCGGTGAGGCACTCGAGGTGAGGCTGGACGTCCTGCACCGTCCCGAAGTGGCTCAGCCGCAGGGTGCGTGGGCGCCACGCGACGATCTTCTCCAGCGAGCGCGGCCAGACGTCGAGATCTATGTCCGGTGGCGGCGTGGGCGCGATGGCTAGTTGCTCGGGTTCGATGCGGACACCGGCGACATCGCCGACGAAGGCGTCGCCTGTCAACTCGTGCAGGTAGGCCACGTGATGTGACGCGTGTCCCGGCGTGTATTCCACCCGGAAGGTCTCATCGAGGATCTTTTCTCGTCCCTTCAGGATGCGCAGGTTGTCCTTTGGAACCGGCGACATCGTGCCCCAGCGATCACGCAAGCCCTGCGCGCCGAAGACTTGCTCGGCGCTGGCGACGAGCCTTTCCGGTGACGCCATGTGCGGTGCGCCGCGCTCGTGGACGTAGACCGGCACGTCCGGCCAGCGGCGGATCAGGGCGCCCACCCCGCCGGCATGGTCGAAGTGGATGTGCGTGAGGGCGATCGCCCGGGGAACTTCCTGTCCCAAAGCGGTCAACAGGGTGTCCAGGCATGACTCAGGACCCGGATCGAAGAGCACTCCGTCGGCGAGCCACGCGCTGATCACACGCCGGCGCCCGCGGAAGCAAAGGTCGATCGCGCGCACGCGGCAGACACTACTTGCCGCTTCCTACTCGAGATGCGTCCGGCATCGTTACCCGCCGTACGTCGGGTGCCCTTACCCGCGATCCGCACCGAGCTCAGCTCAGAAGCGCACCCACTCCCGCTCGTGGGCGAGTCCTGCTTCCAGCGCAAGCCGCTCACCCGGTGCCATGTGCTCGCCGTAGGTCGAGTACAGCGCCTCGTACGCATCGAGCTTGCGGCGTGCACTTGGAGCTGTGGAGGAGCTACGACTTTGGGAGCGGCACCGACCTGGACGTCGACGAGCTCGATCAGCGCTTGGCGGGGGCGCTGGCAGCGCGCACGCGGGCGGACCTCGCCGTGCTGTTCGACGATCTGCCGGCCACCCGATGCGGAGCGGCCGTCCCGGGATGCTGACCGCCCGGCCGGACGGGCGCAAGCGACTGGATCCGCTACAGCGCGGTGATGTTGCTGCTCGTTGCGATCTGGGCGCTGACCGGGGCGGGACATCCGTGGCCTCTGTATCCCGCGCTCGGCTGGGGCATTCCGCTGCTGTTGGGAGCCACATCGTGCAGGAACAAGTCCGGCCACACGCCGGCCTCCCGTCGGTCAGCCGCCGGCGGGACGCCTGCCATTTGACGAAAGCGCGGCGATCCGCCAGCCGTCGTCGACGCGCACGAGCTCAACGACGTCTTCGACCGGCTTTTGCCCCTTGGCGGACGTCCGGACGCCGGCGGTAGCGCGTGATCCGTCGACCCTGACCTCTCCGACAGTCAAGCGCGGGTCTTGAACTTCCGAGAAGCCCTGTTTCAAGGCGGCGACGCAAGGCAGGGCGACCGCGCGCATCTGCTCGAGCAGGGTCGGTGCCAGTAGCTCCTCGCAGATCAGTTCGTAGTCGCGCTCGGCCGTTGCGGTGTTGAACCGCGACAACGTCGTGAGCACTTGCTCCTCATCGCTGGGACCGGTCGCACCGCAACCGGCGGTGGTGCCCAGCAGCGCCACCAGCAGCAGCTGCCGGAGGCTCCGGATCGGCCCCATCGCCTTCGACACGCCGGCAAGAATAGAATGAGGCCATGGAGGGATCTGCCCCGTCATCTGTCCGGGCGTGGTTGCGCTGCTATCGCTGCTGGTCGACGGAGCTCGAAGTGCAAGTGCACTACGAGGGCATTCACCGGATCGACCCGCAATCCGGTGAGCGCGCCGAAGTTGTCGACGAGATGCAGGAAGCCGTCGTCCAATGCCTGGACTGCATGCATGACCAGCCCCATCTGGGCTTCCAGAACGGCCGCATCGAGCCGATCGAGGACCGCTGGGAACGGATGATCGCCGGCACGCCGTGGGTCGCGTCCTGCACGGTCACCGTCGAGGCAGACGCCGTCGAAAGCTGCTCGGGCCCCGATGCCGCGGACTCCCTGGCTTACGCCGCCTTCGGCGACCACGGAACCCGGGAGTTCTTCACGCACGTCCGGTTCCACAAGCATGACGAGGACCGCATCGTGATCCACCTGCTCGTCGAGCTCTACGCCCGCTCGATCGAGGAAGCCGGCGAAGTGCTCGAGGAAGCGGCACGGGGATCGTTGGCGATTACTTCTCTCGCCGAGGAGTCACGGCCGCCCGCAGCTGCCGGCGGCGATCACCAGCACTAGCGCAGCGAAACTCCCCCTGTCCGTCGTTTGAGCTCAGCACGGCGCGAGCGGTGGCGGAGTGCGAGGATTTGAGCGCCCGCTCCATGCCTTCCAGGCCTCGAGCGTGGGAAGCGGTCGCGCGAGATCGGTGGAAGTGAGGCCGACGGGAAACAAGTTGTCTTCGCGCCACGTGTACTGGATCGCGACTTCCACGCGCTCGTCGCGCCACCAGCCCGACAGCATGCGATGCAGCTTGCGGCAAGCGGCTGGCCGCTGCACACGGGCCGCGCCGGCCGAGAGCCTGTGTCCGGGTGAGCCGGCGCCTGTTTCCGTGATCCATACGGAAGGAGCGCGGGGGCACTCATGTCTCCGCAGCGCCTCCCAGACGGCGTCGACCGTCTGGCTTCCGCCGCGATAGTCGTGTTGCGACCACACGCGTGATTCACACACGAGCTGTCGCGGCAGCGCGTCGATGAATTGCCCGACGCTCGTCGAGTGTCGACCCGTTTCGAGCACTCCTGCGAGTTCGCCCAACACGCGCTCCGTTCCTGGAAGCTCCGCGAGCTCCTCGTCGAGCGCGCGCACGAGCTTGACGTACTCGGCGGCCGCCGGCGTGGATTGGCGGTCGTCGCACGGTGACCGCTGCGGCGAAAGAAAGTACGGGTGATTTGGCTCGTTCCAAGCGCTCCAATAGCGGATGTGCGCGCCGTGTCGCGCAGCTTCAGCGGCTAGGGCGCGCACGAGCGCTCGGTAAGCGGGCAAGGCGTCGTGGGCCGGTGGGCGCAAACGCGGCTCGGCGTCCCCGGACTCACAGCGGTTGGGCGCCACCGCGGCCCAGTCGGGAGTGTCGGAGATCACGATCATGCCGCGCCAGCCGGGCTCGTAGCGCTGGCGGGACGCCAAGGCCGCCAGCTGCTCGCGGACCCCGGCCCACGGCCCACAAGGAAGCTTGTCGCGAAGGCAGCCCCCTTCGGGCACGGCCAGGTCCGTAGCTCCCGGGCGGGGTTGCAGCTCGCGCCAGGAAACCATCAGCCGGTACACCGCAGGACGGGTTGCCGCCAGCTCTGCTCGCCACCGGCCGAAAGGCTCCGGGACATCGGGACGCGATCGTTCTTCCCAGATCAATGCCGGATTCGGTTCCGTGATCCCCAGCGCAAGCCCTGGCTGACTCACCTCAAGTTGCGCGGCCGAAGCGGGCCGCTCGCGCACGTCAGTGTGCGGCGACGCTCGCGGTGTGGGCTGTCCGTCTCTGGGGCGCCTGTCGTTGCCCGACGAGCCATTTCCACAGCCGACGAGCAGCGCGGCGGAAAGGAGCACCGACAGACGAATGAGCCGAGACACGACTAAAGAGCTTGGCTGCTCACGTGGGATGCCGGCACGCCGGCCGTCCGGACGTCCATGTTTGATCTGGAGTCGGAGTGCCTGCGCAGTAATCCCAGGCCGCACTGACGCAATCGCCGCCGGTCGGGAGCGGTCACGGCTCGATTCGCAGACACCCGCGTCATGTCCGATTGCCTGGACGCAACTCCAAGGCGGCGTTGGGGTCCTATCCTGGACTAAAGCTGCGTGCGCTTGCAGGACCGAACTCACTGCCTCTTCACTTGCCACAACACCCCGCCCTTGCGACGGACCTCAGGTTGAGGTGGAGGCTCACGGTTTTGCCCGAGAGGACAGTCGAGCGACCGATAAAGCGAATCCGCTCAAGCGGAAACCCTCAGTTGCCGACCTTCTGCTGGTAGATGCGCCGCATTCTCTCCATCGCGCTGGCCTTTGTCAGCCTCTACGCCCTTGCGCTCGGTGCGGGTGCCTTTGCCCAGGAACCAGCGCCCACGGGAACCGCTAGCGCGACTCCTACAGGCGCGAGCCCGGCCGTTGAAGCCTCCACTCCATTCGCCTCGCCCGTAGAAACGGTCGTAGAAGCCACTCCGGCGGCTACAGCGCAACCTACTGCTACGCAAGCACCCGCTACGCCGACCGCCTCGGCCGCTCCTGTGCCTACGCCGGCGGCGACCGCCTCACCGCAGAGCACGCCCTCTTCGACCCCGGCCGCTGGGACTGGCCGCGGCGGCAAGCCGCCGGCCCGAGACGGCGAGCCCGCTGGCCTTGACTGCGATGTTGCTGTCGGCGCATCCGCCGTCGGCATCGCCCGCAGTGGACTATCCACCTCAAGCTCAGCTCAAGGGTGCGACACCGCCAAGCGGGAAGGTGACTCGAAGGCGAAGCGCAAGTCGAAGGACAAGGCCGAGCGCGACGACTCTCGCAACCGTGGTCATCGCGGTGACCGCAAGGACGCCAAGGCCAAGGCCAAGGCCAAGGCCAAGGCCAAGGCAAAGGCCGAGAGAGAAAGCGCAGAGAACCGCACACCTCCGCTGCGCCGCCCGGACGGTTCTCCGACCATCAAGAACCCGACTTATTCCAGCGCCGAACTGGGCGCCGCCCCGATCGGCGTTCCGAACTTCTTCATCGACAAGTTCCGCATCCCGCCGTTCCTGCTGCCGATCTACCAGGCGGCCGGCATGGAGTACGGAGTCCGCTGGGAGGTGCTGGCGGCGATCAACGAGATCGAAACCGACTACGGCCGCAACCTCAACGTCTCTTACGCGGGCGCGCTCGGCTGGATGCAGTTCATGCCTGCGACTTGGAAGGCCTATGGCGTCGACGCCAACGGCGATGGTCACAAGGATCCCTACAACCCGGTGGACGCCATCTTCGCCGCCGCGCGTTACTTGAAGGCTGCCGGCGCGGACACGGACCTGCGGCGCGCGATCTTCGCCTACAACCACGCCGACTGGTACGTCGACTCGGTGATGATGCGCGCACAGGTGCTCGGCGGCCTGCCCCCGAACTTGGTCGGTTCGCTCACAGGCTTGACGCAGGCGCGCTTCCCGGTCTACGCCAAGGCTTCCTACGCCGGAGAGCTCAAGTCGCGCGGGCGCCAAGCGAACGCGGGCGAGAACGCCGCCTTCGCCGTGGAGTCACAGGAAACGCGTCGCGACATCCGGATCTTCGCTCGCCGCGGCGCACCGGTCATCGCGGTCAACGACGGTCGGATCGTCGCGATGGGCAAGTCCAAGCAGCACGGTCGCTATGTCGAACTCCAAGACGCCTACGGCAACACGTTCACTTACTCGAATCTCGGCGAGGTCTCAGAGACCTATCCCGTGCTGAAGGACCGCTCGGTGTCCCGTGACGCCATCGCCCGGGAGCTCGAGCTACCGAAGTCAGACACTGCCCCGCGCGCTCCCGCGTCGGTCACCCGCCGCGGTGACCGTAAGAAGTCGAAGGCCGCCAAGCGTGCGCAGCGCAGCGACGGGCCGAGCAGCAACCGTCGCAAGCCCCGCTCGAGCGGCGACGCCGCCGGCGCGTCAGCCGAGCTGCCGGTCAAGCAGCGGCTGTACGCCCATCCTGATCGTCCGAACGTCCGCGCCCTTGGCGGCAAGAGGCAGCAAGAGCGCCTCGATCCGGACTTCGCGCCGATCGCCGGCGCCATCTCCTTCTCTCGCGAGGACTACGAGCCGCGAGCGCTGCGCGTAGGCGCCCGGGTCGTGTCGGGCACCGTGCTCGGCCGCCTCGGCGCCAAGCGCGACGGCGTAGCTCCCCACCTCGCCTTTGAGATCCGGCCCGCTGGCGACGGCGCGCCCCGCATCGACCCGAAGCCGATCCTCGACGGCTGGAAGCTGCTCGAGTCCAGCGCCATCTACCGTGCGGCCGGCAAGAACCCGTTCTTCGGCGAAGACGCCGAGCAGCCGTCCGTCGGTCAGATTCTGCTGATGAGCAAGGAAGCGCTGATGCGCCGTGTCGTGCGCAACCCGCGCATCGAGATCTACGACTGCGGCGAGCGCGACGTCATCACCGGGCAGATCGACCGCCGCGTGCTCGCGACGCTCGAGTACCTCGCCGCTTCAGGCCTGCGCCCGACGGTTTCCTCGCTGAAGTGCGGTCACGGCTACTACACGGCCGGAGGCGCGGTGTCGCATCACTCTTCCGGCAACGCCGTCGACATCGCTGCCGTCAACGGCGTGCCGATCACCGGCAACCAGGGACGCGGCTCGATCACCGACATCACCATCCAGCGGCTGCTCACGCTTCAAGGCACGATGAAGCCGACGCAGATCATCTCGTTGATGACATTCGCCGACACCGACAACACCTTCGCGATGGGCGACCATTACGACCACATCCATGTCGGTTGGCGTCCGCTCTACGGCAGCAACCCGCAGGCTTCCAAGGAGATCAACGCGATCTTGAAGCCCGACCAGTGGATCCGCTTGATCGACCGCTTGAACGAGATTGACAACCCGGAAGTCTCGACGCAGCCCTCTAAGTACGCGGTGGAGCAAGTCGAACCTGCCTCCCACGCTCACCACGGCGAGTAGCGCGGCGACTCAGCGGGAACGGACCTTGCGCGTCCGGCTGCGCTCTTCCTGCTTGGCGACGACGTTGGCGATCAGCTTGAGGATTTCCGGAGGGCCCGAAGCCTTGGCATGGCCGGATTGAAAGGCTTCTCGCCAGTGCGCGATACGCCCGTCCTCGGCGAGGGCGTTGAAGTCCGCGCGCGGCAGCGAAAGCCGGACTTTGGCGTCCGAGGCGATGTCCTTGGACACTTTTGGCCCGGGCAGCTCGACGCGAAAAAGCTGGATGTCCCCGCGGCCGCGCAGTTCGAGCTCGAAGACGATCTTGAGCTGCGCGAGAGCGGGAACCTGTCGCTGAAAGTCGTTGACGGCCTTCTCGATCAAGGACTTGGTGTCTGCCGTCGCCATTGGGCGATGTTACCCGCCGGACTCCTGACCCGCTGCAATACCGTGTGAGTGGATGCCAGCTCTCGACTCCACCATTTCCCGGCGGCCTCGCGTCGGAATCTGTAGCGCCTTGGAGCAAGCGCGCTGGGGCGCCTGGGACAGCGCCGTCTTACTCACGCCGCGCTCCTACGTCGACGCTGTTCAGGCGGCGGGCGGCATGGCCTTGCTGCTCTCCCCCGACGAGCGCGCGGTCCAAGATCCCGACGAGGTGCTCGACCTGCTCGACGGTTTGATCCTCGCGGGCGGTGCCGACGTAGACCCCGGAGCTTACGGCGCCGAGCCGCATTCCCAGACCACCGGCACTGTTCCCGAGCGCGACGCCTTCGAGATTGCCCTTGCCCTTCGCGCCTTCGAGCGCAATCTCCCTCTGCTCGGAATCTGCCGCGGGATGCAGGTGATGAACGTGGCGCGCGGCGGGACGCTGATCCAGCACCTTCCCGACGACGTCGGCCACGAGGACCATCGCCGCTCGCTCGGCTCCTTCGACAACGCCGACCACGACGTCCGACTGGCGCCGCAGTCGCTGGCCGCCCAGGCAGCGGGCGAGTTGCGCCACTCGACCAAGTCTCACCACCACCAAGCGGTAGACATCGTCGGCCCGGGGCTGGCGGTCACTGGCTGGGCCACTATCGACGAGCTTCCCGAGGCGATCGAGGACGCCGCGTGTGACTTCGCCCTCGGTGTGCAGTGGCATCCCGAAGCTGACCCGCGTTCACACGTCATCGCTGCGCTCGTCGAAGCCGCGCGCAGACACAGGGCGGGCGAAGCGGCGAACAGAGGCGACGGCGCTTCCAATCCCGCCGCCGTGACGATCAAGTCGTGATGATCTGCGCGTCGTTGGGCTTGCCGGCCTCGCCGCCGTGACGATCAAGTCGTGATGACTTGGGCGTCGTAGCCGC
>JADDQZ010000051.1:0-31249 GCA_016781085.1 Actinomycetota bacterium | reverse complement strand
ATCAAGTCGTGATGACTTGGGCGTCGTAGCCGCCGCTGGCCAACGCTGTCATGACGCCTTCGGCATGGCCGGCACCGCGGGTTTCGAGCACGAGCTTGATGGCGGTCTCGCGCACGTGCAAGTCCAGCCCCTCCCGGACGTGGACGACATCGACGATGTTCGCGCCGGCGTCCGCGACTTCGGCAAGCAACTGCGCGAGGCTTCCCGGTCGGTCCCCGACGCGAGTCAACAGCACGATGCGACGGCCCGACAGCGTCTCGTGCCGACGCGCGATAGCAGCGAGCAATCCGGCGTCGACGTTTCCGCCTGACAGGATCGCGACCGTGCTGCCTTGCTTGGCGGGCTTGACTCGCCCTGTCAAGAGCGCCGCCACACCGACGGCCCCCGCCCCCTCCACCACCAGCTTGCACCGCTCCATCAGCAAGAACATCGCCGCGGCGATGTCGTTTTCCTCCACGGTCTCGACTCCGTCGATCCACTGCGACATCAGTTCGAGCGTCAATCCCCCGGGACGCTTGACGGCGATCCCGTCGGCGATCGTCAGCGAGGACTCCACCGGCACGGCCGTCCCGTCGGCCAACGACCGCGGGTAAGGGGCGCACGCGGCGGCTTGGACGCCGATCACTTCTACGTCGGGGCGCATGGATTTCACGGCGATGGCCACACCCGACGCCAGCCCCCCTCCCCCGACGGGCACGACCACGCGCGCGAGATCCTCCACGTCCTCGAGCAGTTCCAAGCCGAGCGTGCCCTGGCCCGCGACGATGTCGGGATCGTCGAACGGATGCACGAGCGCCAAGCCGCCCTCACGTGCCCGGCGCTCGGCGGCCGCCAAGCATTCCGTCAGCGAGTGTCCGCCGAGATGAACCGTCGCGCCGTGGCCTTCGGCGGCTTCGAGCTTCGCGATCGAACCCGCTGAGGGAACGAAGACCTCGCAGGCAACGCCACGGGCGTCGGCCGCGGCAGCGAGCGCCTGCGCGTGGTTTCCGGCTGACGCCGCGACGACCCCGTTGGCGCAGCCGTCACGGCCGAGTGCCGCCAGTTTTGCCAAAGCGCCGCGGATCTTGAATGAGCCTGTGCGCTGGAGGTTCTCGGCTTTGAGGAGCAAAGGACCGCCGGCCGCTTCTGAGAGCGAGCGCGAAGAAACCACGGGGGTCCGGCGCGTGACTTCGCGGACTTCTTCGCGTGCCGCTTGTATGTCGCGCAGAGTTACCGAAGACATCGGCCCTGCAGTCTGGCAGCGCCTCCGCTGGCCTTTAAACCGGCAAGGCGATTACCGCGTCGATCTCCACTTGGGCTCCGAGCGGAAGCGCGGCGACGCCGATCGTTACTCGCGCCGGGGGATCGGCCGGAAAGTACTCGGCGTAGGCCTCGTTGACCGACGCGAAGGAGCCCATGTCGGTGACGTAGATGGTCAGTCGCACCGCGTCAGCCAGCGTCGCACCCGCCGCGGTGGCGACGAGCGAGAGGTTCTCCAGGCAGCGCTGGGCTTGGGCGGCCGGCGTGTCACCGGACAGCTTCCCGGTTGCGGGGTCCAGCGGAACTTGACCCGAGCAGAACAGCAAGCCATTGGAGACGACGGCGTGCGAATAAGGTCCTACGGCGGCGGGAGCGTTCAGCGCGGTCACGACGTGGCGATGGTGGGACATGGGCCGCAACCTACCCTGAAGGCCATGCCCAATCGCCTGGTGAACGAGACGTCGCCGTACTTGCTCCAACACAAGGACAACCCGGTTGAGTGGTATCCGTGGGGCGAAGAGGCGCTGTCCCAGGCCCGGGCGCAAGACAAGCCGATCCTCGTCTCGATCGGCTACTCGGCGTGCCACTGGTGTCATGTCATGGAGCGCGAGTCCTTCGAAGACCCGGCGACGGCCGCCGTGATGAACGAGCACTTCGTTTGCGTGAAGGTCGACCGGGAGGAACGCCCGGACCTGGACGCGATCTACATGGAAGCCGTTCAGGCGATGACCGGCCACGGCGGCTGGCCGCTGAACGCCTTCTTGACTCCGGAGGGCATCCCGTTTCACGCGGGCACGTACTTTCCCCCGGAGCCCCGGTACGGAATGCCGGCATGGCCGCAGCTACTCGAAGCCGTGGCCCGAGCTTGGCGCAACCAACGCGACGAAATCGAAGTCCAAGCCGGCCGTATCGTTCCGCGCCTGGCCGGCGCGGCGCACATGGAGCCGAGCGAGTCCGAGCTCGATCCGGCGGCCTTGAAGTCTGCGGTCCCGACGCTGCGCCGCGACTACGACTTCCAACATGGCGGCTGGGGAAGCGCGCCGAAGTTCCCCGCCGCTTCATCGATCGAGTTCTTGTTGCGCCGTGGCGAGCGCGAAATGGCGCTGCACTCGCTCAGGACCATGGCCAGCGGCGGCGTCTTTGACCAGATTGGCGGCGGTTTCGCGCGCTATTCGGTCGACGAGGCGTGGACGATCCCCCACTTCGAGAAGATGCTCTATGACAACGCTTTGCTCGCCCGTGCGTACCTGCACGCCTGGCAGGTCTCGGACGAGCCGTTGTTCCGGCGCGTGTGCGAAGAAACACTCGACTGGATGCTGCGCGAGATGCGCCAGCCCGAAGGCGGGTTCGCGTCGGCGCTCGATGCCGACTCCGAGGGCGAAGAAGGCAAGTACTACGTGTGGACACTCGACGAGGTCCGCGAAGCGCTCGGACCCGACTTGGCAGAAGTGGCGATCAAGCACTTCGGCATGACCGAGCAGGGCAACTTCGAGGGCCGCAACAATCCGGTGCGCGCAACCGCCGACCCGCCGCAGCGCGACGAGATTCGCGCGAAGCTCTACGCCGCGCGCGAGCACCGCGTGCGACCGGGCCTCGACGACAAGCGGCTCGTGGCGTGGAACGCGTTGGCGATCTCGGCTTTCGCAGATGCCGGAGCTGCGCTCGGACGCGACGACTACGTGCAAGCCGCGATTGACTGCGCCGACTTCATCGACCAGAAGATGCGCGACGCCGAGGGCCGGTTGCTGCGGACCTACAACCGCGGGCAGGCAAAGCTCAGCGGCTACCTCGAGGACCACGCCTTTTTGCTCGAAGCGCTGCTCTCGCTCTACGAATCGACGTTCGATCCACGCTGGTTTCACACCGCACGGCGGCTCGCCGACGACCTGCTTGAGCGATTCTCAGACCCCGACAAGGGCGGCTTCTTCTCGACCGCCGATGATCACGAGCCGCTGATCGCCCGGCGCAAGGAGCTCGACGACACCCCGATCCCCAGCGGTAGCTCATCGGCATCCTTTGGCCTACTGCGGCTAGCAGCATTCACGGGCGAGCACACCTACGAGCAGGCCGCGCTAGGCCATATCCGCCTGCTCCAGGACTTCGCTCCGCAGCATCCCAGCGCCTTCGGCCACTTGCTCCAGGCCATCGACTTCCTGCTCGCCGACGTGCGGGAAGTGGCGATCGTAGGACCGGATCGCACCGCGCTGACGCATGTCGTGCGCAGCCGCTTCCGACCGCATGTGGTGATCGCGGGCGCAGAAAGCGAAGACCCCGACATCCCGTTGCTGGCCGGGCGCGGACCCATCGACGGGCGCGCAGCGGCTTACGTGTGTGAGCACTTTGCTTGTCAGCGTCCGGTGAGCGATCCCGAGGAGCTCGAGTTACTACTGCGAGCCTGATCTTCGCCGTCGTGACTGCGACTTGGTTCAAAGCGTCACAGATGCCCCAAACTCCGAGATAGCAGCGTACGGTGGGCTCGGGAGGTAGGAAGATGAGCAGTGGATCGGGCCTGGCGCTGGTGCTGTCAGCGGCATTGTTTGTGTCGGGATGCGGAGGCGGCGGCGACGGCGAGCAGGCCGCCGAGACAGTGCAGGGCGAGGCAACGCAGGTGGCGGGTGGAGAAAAGGCCGGCCGGGGTGCGCTTGAAGTCGAGCTCAACGAGTGGGACGTGATTCCGGCAAAGGACGCGACTCAACCTGGGAAAGTCACTTTCCAAGCGAGGAACACCGGCAGCGTGCCGCACGCGCTTGAAGTGATCCTGACTGACGTCAAAGCCGGCGCATTCCCGGTCAAGGGCGGCGTCGCCGAGGTCAAGGGCAAGAAGCTCGCCGATGTCGGGGACATCGCGGGCGGTGCGAGCAAGCAGCTGTCGGTCATACTGGAGCGCGGACACTACGCATTGATCTGCAACCTTCCCGGGCACTACGAGGCGGGAATGCACTCTGACTTCCAGGTGGAGTAGGCGGTCCTGACGGGTTCGGACGGCGTGGACTTGTGCCGGCGGGTCGCGCCTGACCTCGTCGTACTGGATTGGATGCTTGTGGCGCGCGCTAAGTGAGGATCACAAGACCGACAGGTAGCGGTCGAGCTCCCAGGGCGTGACTTGGACCCGGTAGTCCTCCCACTCTTGCCGCTTGATTTCGATGTAGCGGTTGAAGATGTGCTCCCCGAAGGCACGCAGCACGAGTTCGGATTCAGCGGTGAGCTCGATCGCCTCACCCAAGGTCTCCGGCAATTGCTCAATGCCCATGCGACGGCGGTCGTCCGCGGAGAGGTGGTAGAGGTTCTTCTCCATCGGCTCGGGGAGCTCGTAACCCTTCTCGATACCTTCGAGCCCCGCGTGCAACAGGACGGCGAACGTCAGATACGGATTGCAAGCGGGATCGGGCGAGCGCAACTCCATGCGCGTAGCCGTTTCCTTGCCCGGGTGATACCGCGGCACGCGCACCAGCGCCGAGCGGTTGCGCCGCGACCACGCGACGTAGACAGGAGCTTCGTAGCCGGGCACCAGGCGTTTATACGAATTGACCCATTGCGCATAGACGGCGCAGATCTCGCGGGCGTGGCGAAGTTGGCCCGCGATGAACGCCTTGCCGACGTCGGAAAGGAAGTAGCGATCGTCGGGCTCGTAGAAGGCGTTCGCGCCATCGCGTGTGAGCGACTGATGCGTGTGCATGCCCGAGCCGTTCTTGCCCAGCAGCGGCTTGGGCATGAACGTGGCGTGCCAGCCGTACTTGCGCGCGTACTCCTTGACCGTGATGCGGTAGGTCATGCAGTCGTCAGCCGACTTCAGCGCCGGAGCGTGGCGCATGTCGATCTCGTGTTGCGACGGCCCCGACTCGTGGTGTGAGTACTCCACGTCGATGCCGAGTTGCTCCAGCGCAAGGACGGTGTCCCGGCGCACGTCCGAACCGGCGTCGAGTGTCGTCAAATCGAAATAGCCGCCCTCGTCGAGCACTTCGGTGCCGCTTGAGTCCTTGAACAGGAAGTACTCCGGCGCAGGGCCGACTTCGAACGCGTCGAAGCCCATCGCGCGCATGCGCTTCTCTGCGCGGCGCAGGACTTGGCGCGGATCTCCCTCGTAGGGCTGACCTTCAGGCGTCTGTATATCGGCGAACATGCGGGCCACCGCTCCGCCGTCTTCGCGCGGTCGCCACGGCAGGACGGCGAACGTCGCCGGATCGGGCATCGCGATCATGTCCGATTCCTCGATCGCGTTGAAGCCGGTGATCGAGGAGCCGTCGAAGCCAATTCCGGTTTCAAAAGCGGCGTCGAGGTCTTCGGCGTTGACCGAAAACGACTTCAACTGCCCAAGGATGTCGGTGAACCAGAGTCGTAGAAAGCGCATGCCGGCTTCTTCGACGAGGGCCTTGACGTCTCCGGCACTTTGAGGCCTATCAGGGACTGGCGGCACGCGACGAAGCCTATTACTCAGACAGGCGACGAGAGAGGCGGCCTGGGATGCACGATTTCAGCTCAACCAGCGATGCGCCCAGATCTGCAGTTCGCGCAGAGCGGGTGCGAGTTCGCGTCCCATCTCGGTGATCGAGTATTGGACGCGCACCGGTGCGGGCGCCAGCACACGGCGTTCGACGATCCCGCGTGCCTCGAGTTCCTTCATCCGCTCGGACAGCAGACGGTCTGACAATTGCGGCACGGCATGACCGATCTCCGAGAAGCGCATCGCCCCGCCTTCGATCAGGACGGCGAGGATCGCTCCGGTCCATCGCCTGCCGATGAGCTCGACCGCCTCGTGCAGGTATGGACAACATTGACCCTGGGCGTCCGAGCCAGCGCCCGCCTCGTTGCGGGCGTGGGCGCAGCAGCCCGTAGACCGGCCTTCAGGCCGCGCGGAGACTGTTGCCTTGCTCATTCGAACCATCCACCGGTATGTCACCCGCTTCGTTCACCATGGCGGTGAAGCCTTCCAAAGCGACGCGGGCGATGGCTTCCAGGAGCTCGTCGTCTTCCCAACCGGCCTCGCGCGCTTCTTCTAAGAGATGAATCGGCACGTGCCCGCGCTGCTCGATCGCGCTGCGCAGGTAACGCAGCAAAGCCGCTTCGCGCTCATCGGCCGAGTCCCAGCGCAACGCACGTGCGAGCTCGTCGCCGCCGAGGTGCAACTTGCGGGCACGCCGCTGATGCAAGACCAAACCCGGCTCGCTGGCGTAGTGCTGCGCGACCGCGAGGCCGATCCGCTCGGTCGTGGCGGCTGACAGCCGTCCGCCACGCAGTTCGGAGCTGAAGCGGGCGTACGCCCGCAAGGCTGCGGGGGAACCGGCCAGCACCGCGAGGAAGTTCGGCAGCCGCCCGCCGGAGGCTTTGGCCGCGCCGGTCAGCACGGGCACCGACGCTGCTGGCGCCGTCAGCTCGTCGTGCACCTGGAAGCGACTCATGCGCATTTCATCACGTGGACCTTTGATCCGGCGCCGAGCCAATCAGGCCCAGCCCCTTACGACGGATAAGGATAGAGCGCCACTCGAGGAGTGCAAGGCGCTTTCCCTCTGTACGCAGGAGAAGTCCGGCCGGGTCAGCTGAGCAACCAGGACAGTGCCTGATTGTCAGCCTCAGGCCGACGGCTGACTTGGACCCGCGACCGCCGTGTCAGTAGGTGGGAAACACGGCCGCGTCGGCCGTTGCCACCGCGAGCAGGATCAGCAGCAACCCGAGAGCGAAGGCCCACGCGGCCAGACGATCAGGCCGGGTGCCGACGCGCTCATCGAGAGTGCGGGGCGGACGGCGACGTGCGCGCGCAGATCCCGAAGTGTCCTCAGCGTGCTCAAAAACGGTCACCACGGGTCGTGCGGTTCGATTCGAGTGCACGTGCTGCCCCATCGACAGGGCTTCGTCGTCTAGGACCAGAGAAAGAGGGTCCGGCAAGCTCGTCTGCTCCGCTCCTCGCCGCGCGTGGTAGGCGGCGGTGGCAGCGGCGCCCGGCCGACGAGAAGCGGGCGCGGTAGCCGGACGTTGGAATCGACGGCGCGTAACTTGGGTAAAGAGCTCATCTCCTCCCCAATCCGGGACTCGCCGCGATGTCGCTTGAGCCTCCCCATCACCGTCGTGCTCGCCACCGAAGTCGAGCGCGTGGTCATAGAAGCGGCTATCGCGGTCGAGCTGCTCGCCGGAGTCAGCGCTGAGCGGATTCACAGACATAGGCGTGATGGGTTCTCTCTCGTCGGCCTACGGGGTTAGCTGACGGGCTCGCGCCGAAAGAGCGGCGCTACGCGAACACCCGCACATAGGCGGACAGAACGATTCGCCCCAACTGCTTGGTTCCCCCGCTTTCCGCGCACAGCGGAAATTCAGCGGCTTTGCCGTTGCAGACCCTACACGAAAAGCAGGATTCGTGGGACCCATGTCGGCAAGCTAAGTGGCGGCCCGGACGGAAACTCCGGGAACACGTTTTCAACGAGCCGCCCGCGGACTACTCGGGTTCCTTGGCGCCCGTGGCCTTGGCCACGAAGGCGGCGACGGCTTCAGCGTCCTCGCCTTGCACGAGGTCCGCCGCCATTTGCCCGTTACCACGCGAGCGCCCCTTCTCGATGGCGTCGAGAACCAGCGCCTTTGGCGGCCGCAGCTGGTCGAGGTTCGGGCCGACCTTGGCAGACGCGTTGGCGGCGGCGAGCGTGTGGCAGTTGCGGCAGCGCTGACCGAACAAGGACTGTCCGTGCTGTTCCTCGGCGGTGAGGTTCTCCACGTTGGCCGACGGAATGCCGCCGTCGTCGTGAAGCGCCAAGGTGGCGTAGGCAGAGACCGCGACGGTCAGCAGCGTGGCGGCGGCGAAGCCGAGGATGTAGACGACCGGCAGCCGCTTGGAAGCCTTTGTTGTGGCGCGGTGACGGCGCCCCACGCGCATCGCCATGAACAAGATCAGAAGGCCAAGGGCAACCCAGAAAAGGGTGAAAGCGAGCGTTCCCATGTCGCTTGAAATCTACCCATTCGCCCGCCGTAGTGATCTCGTCCCGCGCGCCAAGCGCCGCCATTCGTTACGTCCATGGCCATAACGGCAAAGACAGGCGCCGAGCTTAAGCCCGGTCATCTTCGCCGGCCACCAGCGAAGTTCTGGATTGCCGGAGCGACGCCGCGAAAGTCGTGGATGTCCGCCGGGGCCGCCAGATCCTCACCGTCGCCACCACCCGCAGTCGCCGGCGAAGCGCCCGCCGCCCCAGGCTGGGCGCTTCCTGCCGCCGTAGCAGCACGTGCCTGCAAATCGACGACCTCGGCGGCTTCTGCCAGCGGTGCGTCCAGAGCGCTGACCGCATGCACGAAGACGTTGATCGCGCCGCCGGCGACCGGCAGCTTCTCTAAGCGCCCTTCGGCCAGGATCAGCGGCTCAGAGCGCACGACAAGGCGAAAGCGCTCATAGACAGCCGGGGGAACGACCAAGTTGACCGTGCCGAACTCGTCTTCAAGCAACAAGAAGACGATGCCCTTCGCGGTGCCAGGTCGCTGGCGGGCGACGACCAGCCCGCCGATGCGCACGCGCGTCTCGTGGCGGAGACTTTCGAGGTCGCGAATCGAGACGACGTCGGGAGGAAGCTCAGAACGCAACAGCGCCAGCGGATGCGGACCGAGCGTGAGCCCGGTGGTCGTGTAGTCGGCGACCATCTTCTCCCAGCCGGCGAGCGGTCGCAAGGCCGGGGGCCTCGGAGCGTCCAGCGGCAGCGAAAGCTGAGTTCCCGCCGGGACGCGCTCCCCCGGCGCCGTAATTCCCAGTTGCCAGAGGACAGTGCGCCGGTCTTGAGCGTCTGCCGGCAGTAGCGAGTCGCAAGCTCCGGCCCAGGCCAGCAACTCGAGCGCCGGTCGCCCGGTACCGGCGCGCGAAGCGAGGTCGGCGAGCGAGCGAAAGGGACCTTCTTCGCGCGCCGCCATCAGGGCTTGCATCTCCTCGCGTCTGGCCCCGTTGAGGTAGCCGAGCCCAACGCGAACGGCGTGTGGCGGCTTTCCCGGCTCGGCGACGACGCTGCATTCGATCTGGCTGGCGTTGATGTCGGGCGCCAGCACTTCGATCCCGCGGCGCTGCGCCTCGTGGGCGAGCGTATCGGAGGGGTAAAAGCCCATCGGCTGCTCGTTGAGCAGCGAGCACAGGAACTCGGGGCCGTAATGCACGCGCAGCCACGTCGACTGGTAGGCCAAGAGGCCGAAAGCCGCCCCGTGAGCCTTGGGAAAGCCGAAACCCGAGAACCCCATGATCATGGAGTAGATGCGCTCGGCCATTTCCTCGTCGGCGCCGTTGGTTCTGCGCGCGCCTTCGATGAAGCGCCGGTGGTAGGCCTCGATCGCCGCCGCCGAACGCTTACGGCTCATCGCCCGCCGCAGTCCCTCCGCTTCTCCCGGCGAGAAGCCGGCAAAAGCCATCGCTACTTCGAGGACTTGGTCCTGGAAGATGATCGTGCCCAGCGTGTCACGCAGCACCGGCTCAAGCGACGGATGGTCGTAGGGCACGACGTAGTCAGGGTCTTCGCGCACACGCTGGCGACGCGCGATGTAGGGGTTGACGGCCCCACCGAGGATCGGCCCGGGCCGCACGATCGCGACTTGGATCGTCAAGTCGTCGAGGGTTTCCGGCCGCGTGCGACGCAAGGACGCCATCTGGGCCCGGCTCTCGATTTGAAAGACGCCCATGGTGTCGGCGTCTTGGATTGCGGCGTAAGTTGCCTTGTCGTCGAACGGGATCCGGGAGAGGTCGATCGACTCGCCGCGAACCTGGGCGATCTGATCGACGCAGCGCTCGACCGCCGACAGCATCCCCAGCCCGAGCACGTCGATCTTGAGAAAGCCGGCGTCCGCGCACGAGTCCTTGTCCCATTGGCACAGCTGACGGCCTTCCATGGCGGCCGGCACGACGGGACAGCAGTCGATCAGCGGCTGCGTGGAAACGATCATCCCTCCCGAATGCTGGGAGAGATGCCGGGGCAGCCCCCAGGCCTCGTCGCAGAGCTTCGACAGCCACTTCCAGCGACTGGAATCGCTTACTCGGCGACCGAGCGCGACTTCGATGTCTTCTTCGGCTCCTTCCCGCGCCCAGGCGTCAGCGGCACGCGCCACGCGCTCGATCTCACCGGGCGGCAACCCCAGCACCTTGCCGAGCTCGCGAATCGCTCCGCGGACCTTGAAGGTAGGAAAGGCGGCTACCAGCGCCGATCGCTCGCGGCCGTAGCGCTCGTGCACGCGCGGGATCAGCTCGGCTCGGATGTCGCGGGGAAAGTCGAGATCTATGTCGGGCAGCGCTGTCAGCTCCTCGTTGAGAAAGCGCCCGAGGAGAAGCTGATTTTCGATCGGGTCGATGTGCGACAAGCCGGTGAGGTAACAGACGATCGAAGACACCGACGACCCACGTCCGCGCCCCGGCGGCAGCAGCGAGCGCGCTGAGCTGGGGCCGCGCACTTCGACCGCTACGTCGCGCGCAAGCTCGAGTAGCTCACGATGCAAGAGAAAGAAGCCGGCGAGCCCGAGCGAGGCAATGACCCGCAGCTCTTCTTGCAGGCGAGAAAGCGCTTGGCCGCGATGCCGGTTGCCTTCGGGGTAGCGATCGTCGAAGGCGTGGCGGCAGAGCTCGGCGAGCTTGCGATCGGAGAACTCGTCTTCAGAGCCGGGATAGCGATAGCCGAGGTCGGCGGTCAAGTCGAAGCTCAAGCGCTCGGCCAGCTCGACCGTCTCGGTGACCGCCTCGGGATGATCTTCAAAGCGGCTGACCATCACCGCAGGAGCCGCCAGCACGTGCGTGCGGTTGCCGCGGCGCAATGGCTCTGAAGCGTCGAGCGTCGTGCGATGGCGCAAGGCGACGAATGCGTCTTGCAGCGGTGCGCGGCAATAGGCGTGCGCGTGCACGTCGCCCGTCGCGACACACCGGACTCCGAGCTCGCGGGCAGAGGCGAGGCGCGCGCGGTTACTGGCTCGATCGTGGCGCTGAAAAGGGCGCTGCAGCTCGATCTTGAGATTCTCCGGGCCAAAGGCCGCGAGCAGTCGCCGCAAAGTTCGCAGGTCTTCGACACCATGGCCGGCGCAACCGGAAAGGCAGACCAACCCTTCGGCATGAGCCAAGACGAAATCAAGCTCGACGGAAGTCGGCGGAGGATCCGGTTCGCGATCACGGGCGTGGGCGCGCGTGACGATGCGGCATAAGTTGCGCCAGCCCTGGGCTCTCTGCACGAGCAGCGTCAGGTGACGACCGTCGGCCAGCGTGACTTCGGCTCCGTGAATCGCTTTTATCCCGACCGAAGCAGCCGCTTGGGCGAACTCCATCGAACCCGAGAGCGAGTCGTGGTCTGTCAAAGCCAGAGCGTCGTAGCCCAGCTCAGCGGCGGTCGCCGCAAGCTCTTGGGGCAGCGAAGCTCCGTCTAAGAACGAAAACGCGGAGTGGCAATGCAGCTCGGCGTACACGCTCAGTCTCTTTGCGAGTACCACTTGCCGGCTTGAAGATCCCGGAAGACGACCAGATCGCAACCGTCTTCGGTGACCACCTCCCAGTAGCGCCGACGCAGCGGCGAATCCGTCCACCAGCGATCTTCGACGAGCCAGACCTCGCGCACCGATTCGACGACTTGCTTTCCGATGCGACACGGGCGCCGACTCTCGTCTTCAACGACCCGAGCGGCACGCGGCTGCAAAACCCGACGCGGAGCGCTCATGGGTCCCACGGAGCCAGTCCAAGGCGCCGCTCCGGCACACGGGAATGAGGATCGATGGTGAAGACGCGCAGCGCTGCATCAGGTCCGGCGACCGCGCGGGCCTGTCGAACCGCCTCGCGCAGACGCGCGCTGCGGACGGCATGAGGCTCTTCCAGCAGCGACTTCTGTTCTCCTGCCGCCGGGCCGAAGCCCTCCGCACGGAGAAGCAGGGCGTCGGCAGGAGCGGGCAGCTCCGCCAGCTTCGGCGTCAAGACAAGTCGCATCCGGCGCGAATCGGCGAGCGCTTCACGGAACGTCAGCCGTGTCCTCCAAGTTCCTCCCTCAACCAGCCGTGCCGACATCACCACTGAGCGCACGGTGCGACCTCGGCGCTCACGCCGAGCCAGCAAGCGATCGATCAGTAGCTCAAGGGCACGCTCGAGCTGCGAGCCGTCCGCCGCTTCTGAGAGCTCGAGCTTTTCTTCCAGGCGCTCCAGCGGCTGGCGGGCAATCAACCGCGAGTCGCGTCCGTGAGCGAAGTCGACGGCCACTATCCCGGCAGAGCCGAAGCGATCGGCGAGCGCCGGTCGCGGGAGGGCGGCGAGCTCACCTAGCGTCTCTATCCCGAAACGCCTCAGCAGAGGGGCAAGGGCGGCGGTTTCGGGTCTTGCCGCCAGCAGGTCGACCGGCAGGGGTGCCAGGTAGGCCGCCAGCGCCGCATGACCACGAGGAGCGATCTCGGCGCGCCGGGAGCGAGCGCGCGTAGCGGCAGCGAACGCGGCAAAGCGAGCTGGCGCCACCCCGATGCGCACAGGATGCTTGAAGGCACGGCGGGCAGCGGCGACAACACCCTCGACGCTGCCACCGTGAAGGTTGCGCAGGCCATCTGCTTCAAACCAAACAGTGCCGGGAGCTCTCGACTCCACTTCAGCGCCGATCTGCTCGAGCCGCGTCAACAAGCTGTCCCACGCATCCGCCGCTCCCACCGGATCCGACGGGATCAAGCGCAGCTGGGGACAGCGCGCCATCGCCTCTCCCAACCGCATCCCGGGACGCACGCCGAACGCCTCCGCGGCCGAAGAGACTTCTCCGAGCACCGCTTCACTCCCCGGCTCCGGCGCAAGTGCCACCGGCCCTTCAGCGAGCCCAAGCCGACCTCCGACCGCGACCCTCAATGCAAAGCGAGAAATCAGCACACAGATCACCATGACCGAACACATGTTCGCATGAAGATCGGCGGCAGCACCCGATCAAGCACGCTTACGCTTTTGTGCGCCAGCAATCGTAAGTAGAAGGACCCCGCCGGAGCGGGGCCCATTCCGTAGCAGGCCTATAAGCCGGATTCTGTCGTGGACAGCCATCCATCTGAGCGGCCTACCTGGACCTTGGCGGGCAGCCTGCGAGCGGTCCTGCTTGGCCTTGCATCGGGTGGGGTTTGCCGGGCCGCCGCGTCACCGCGACGCCGGTGCGCTCTTACCGCACCTTTTCAACCTTGCCGGTTCCGGGCTCGCGGAAAAACCGCGAAGCCCAGGACTTGGGCGGTGTTCTTTCTGTTGCACTTTCCCGCGGGTTTCCCCGGGTCGGCGTTACCGACCACCCTGCCCTGCGATGTCCGGACTTTCCTCGAGAAGCACAGCTTCCCGCGACTGTCCAGCCTGCACGGCAGATCCTAGACCGGCTTTTCCCGCGCAGCCACGGAGATGTCAGCACCCCTCTGCGGTCGGCCAAGCGGCACCCTGCCGCGCGGGTATCCCACTGACCACTCGCCCGCCGACGACTAAAAACCGTGTCGACCAGGCCGATTCTCCGGCCAACATGCCGCTCTGCGGGAGCTCAGAGCCATGAACGGCGTTTGCTATAGAGGGATGCAGGAACTTTCCGAGTCAACGAGTCGTCCGACACAAGCAAGAGACTTAACCTCATGTACGACGTCATCTACATCGATTCTCAAGGCGCCGAGACTCCGCTTGCACAGGAGCTCGAAAATCGCCAAGACGCCGCGCAGCTCGCGCGCGAGGCCGCAGCGGAGCGCAGGGCGGGACGCATGGTTCTGCCGGGGCGCATCAAGCCGCAGAACTGCGTCTGCGTCGTGCCGACAGACCCCCCGGTGAACACCTAGTCGAATTCTGATCCGCACCCTTGGCAGCGCCCGCCAACCACACCGGCACCAGCTGACCAGCGCGGTTCCATCAAGGACTCGCAAACAGGGCATGCGATCGGGGCTCCTGCCCTCAGCGCAGCCCACACGGAGACCATCACGTCGTCGAGCGTTTGCAGCGACTCACCTTGACCGCGATTGCCGGTCACGACACCTTCGCGCTGCGTCTTCTCTGCCAGGCAGGACGGCCGTCGCGTGCGCGTTTCGCGCTCGCCGAGCACCGCGTAACCGGACGTGAAGGTATTCACGAAACCCTCCTGAGCACTCCGACGACGCCGCCGAGCACGCGGACGTTGCGCGAGAGGATCGGCTCCAAGGCATCGTTCTCCGGCTGCAAGCGGATGTGGTCCGCTTCTTTGAAGTAGCGCTTCACCGTCGCCTCCTCTTCCTCGACCATGGCTACGACGATCTCGCCGTCACGAGCGCTGTCTTGCCGGCGGACCACGACGAAGTCGCCGTCGAGGATGCCGGCGTTCTTCATCGAGTCTCCACGGACGCGCAACACGTACTCACCGTCGTCGCCGCCGGCGAGCTGAGGGACCTCGACGTACTCCTCGATGTTCTCTTCCGCCAGGATCGGCTGCCCGGCGGCAACCTGGCCCACGAGTGGCAACCCGATCGGCTTCACCGCCGCTTTCAAGCTCTCGGTAGCCCTGTCGAACAATTCGATCGCTCGCGGCTTGGTCGGGTCGCGCCGGAGCAAACCGGCCTTTTCGAGGTTGGCGAGATGCGCGTGAACCGTCGAAGACGACGTCAGTCCGACGGCCTTGCCAATGTCGCGCACCGTCGGCGGATAACCGTGATCGGCGGCGTACTGCTTGACGTAGTCGAATATTTCTTGTTGGCGCTTGGTGAGCTCTTTGGCGAGATCCATGCTCGGGGCTCCTCGTGCGGCGGCATACGGCGTTGAACCGAACGTGTGTTCGAACAACCTAGGAGAACGCTCGGACGGATGCAAGCCACGTCAGGGTTCTCGGGCACTTGGGCGAAGCTATACTGCGGCGTTCCCGCGCCGATGGCGGAATTGGTAGACGCGCCAGGTTGAGGGCCTGGTCCCCGATAAGGGGGTGGAGGTTCGAGTCCTCTTCGGCGCATCCCTCAAAGCAACGCGGCTTGTCCCGGCGCGTTTGCGCCGCCTCGCAGATAGGCTGGGGGCGGTGCGGATTTGGATCGACTTGAGCGCTCCGGCCCACCCGGTCGTATTTCGCCCCGTGATCGACGAGCTGCGACGCCGCGGCTACGACGTCCGGGTCACCGCTCGCAAGTACGCCGAAACGCTGCAGCTAGCCGAACGCCTGGGACTTCAAGCCACACCAGTGGGAACGCACGGCGGCGCCAGCCGCGTCCGCAAGCTCGTGTCGCTGATGTCTCGCACCGCGACGCTGCGCGGCATCGCCAGGGAAGCGCGCTTCGACCTTGCCCTGGCGCACGGCTCCAACGACCTTGCGCTCGCTGCCGCGGCTTTGAAGATCCCCGCAGCGAACATGTTCGACTACGAGTACGCCATCCAGCAGCACCGCATCGGCTGTCGGTTCGCTCGCAAAGTCGTCGTCCCGGATGCCATCCCGATCGAGCGACTGGCCCGCTTCGGCGTCGACAAGCGCAAGCACGCGCCTTTCCCGGGACTCAAGGAGGAGTACTACCTCTCAGACTTCGAGCCGCAACCACAGATACTCGAGCGGCTCGGTCTGGACCCGTCCCGTATCCTCGTCGTCCTGCGCCCGCCGCCGGACGTCTCGCTGTACCACCGCCGGGCAAATCCGTTGTTTCCGCAGGTCCTCATGCATGTGTCCGGTCACGAGGGAGTGCAAAGCGTCGTGCTGCCGCGCACGGCACGCCAACGCAAGGATCTGCGCGAGTTGCGACTGCCGGAAGTGGTCATCCCCGATCAAGCCGTCGATGGGCAGAGCCTCGTTGCCTGCGCCGATCTGGTCGTCTCCGCCGGAGGCACGATGAACCGCGAGGCGGTCGCGCTGGGGACTCCTGTGTACACGATCTATGGCGGCCGGCTGGGCGGCGTGGACGAGCAGCTCATGCGTGAGGGCCGCCTGCGTCCCTTGAGCGATCCGCGCGCCGTGAACCTCGTCAAGCGCGAGGCCGGCCGCGACAAGCGCGTCCACCGTGATCCCGCGCTGCTAGCCGATCTCATGCTGGAGGCAGTCTCGTGAGTGCTCCCAGCATGGGAACATCACAAAGGGACGCAGAGCTCCAGCGCCAGATCGAGTTCGCGGCCATCCCGCTACACCCGCGACCGGTTGACTTCGCGTTGCGAGGACTGGATCTGGGGATCGCGGGGGCCGCGCTCATCGCTCTCGCCGTTCCCATGGCCTTCGTGGCCGTGCTGGTCAGGATCGCGTCTGGGCGACCTGTCTTGTACCGGGGACAACGAGTGGGCCGAGCCGGCCGCCCCTTCTCCACGCTGAAGTTCAGGACCTTGCGGCCCGGCGCAGAGGACCGCTTGGCCGGTCTCGCCGGCGCAGACCTCGATGCTCGCGCCGAAGCCGAGACCACCGTGATCGGGCGCCTTTTGCGTCACACGCACATCGACGAGCTCCCGCAGCTGATCTGCGTCTTGCGCGGCGACATGGCGATCGTCGGACCGCGGCCGATTCGCCCGGCATTCTTTGCGCAACTGGTCGAGGAGATTCCTCAGTACTGGCAGCGGCTTGTCGTTCCTCCTGGCATGACGGGGCTGGCGCAACTGCGGATCACCCGAAGCACCGGGTGGGCGGAAAAGCTGGCGCACGACTTGGAATGGATCGCCGACCGCTCCATCTCCCTCTACGTCAGCATCGTCTGGGCGACCGCGGTCCGTGTCGCCCGGCGGACGCTCGGTGCGCCCGACCGAGACCCGGAGGGAGCCTGATGTGCGGCATCTGCGGCTTCGCCGGCCGAGACAGCGGCTCCGCGGCGGACCCCGAGCGCCTAAGGGCGATGAACGAGACGCTGCGCCACCGCGGTCCCGACGACGCCGGCGAGTTGCTCGACGGGCCAGTTGCCCTGGCCATGCGGCGCCTGTCGATCATCGACCTCGCGCACGGCCATCAGCCGATCGCCAACGAGGACAAGTCGGTCCAGCTCGTGCTCAATGGGGAGATCTACAACCACCGCGGGCTGCGCGACGACCTACGCGCGCGCGGGCACTCTTTCGCCTCCGGCTCAGATGTCGAAGTCGTCGTGCACCTCTACGAGGAATACGGACTCGACTGTCTCCAGCACCTGCGCGGGATGTTCGCGCTTGCCTTGTGGGACAAGCGCCGGCGGCGGCTTGTGCTGGCTCGCGACGCCTTCGGGATCAAGCCGCTGTACTGGTCCCACGGTCCTGACGGGCTCGCTTTCGGCTCTGAGCTCAAGGCCCTGACCGCAGATCCCGCCTTCTCCCTCGAGCTCGATCCCGAAGCCCTCGAGGCGTATCTGGCTTTCAACTCTATTCCCGCCCCGCTGACGATCTACAAAGCGGCCCGCAAGCTCCGGCCAGGTCATCTGCTGGTATGGGAGGACGGGCAAGTCGCAGTACGGTGCTGGTCGCGTCCGCGCCCAGTCAACGCCGGCAGTGAGCGCACCGAAACCGCCGACGAGCTTGCCGAAGAGCTTCGCGAGCGGCTGCGCGACTCGGTCCGCGCGCATCTGGTTTCCGACGTCCCGGTAGGCGTGCTGCTGTCGGGCGGAATCGATTCCTCGGCGCTGACGGCGCTGGCGGCGCAAGAGAACGGCGGCCGGATCTCGACGTTTTCGATCGGCTTTGAAGAGCGCTCGTTCGACGAGCTCGACCGCGCGCGCCTGGTGGCTCAGCGCTACGGAACCGATCATCACGAGGAGATCCTGCGACCGGACGCCATCGAGCTCCTCCCGCGGTTGGCGCAGGCGTTCGACGAGCCGATGGCCGATTCTTCCTCGCTCGCCACGTGGCTGGTCTGCGAACTCGCTTCCCGCCACGTCAAGGTGGTGCTCTCAGGCGAAGGCGCCGACGAGCTTTTCGGTGGCTACTTCACCTACGTCGCCCATCTTCTCGCCGCTTGGGCTGGGCGGCCGGCCGCCGCCGCGGCCCCGCTGGCGAGCATGCTTCCCAGCTCGTCCAGTCGCGTCTCGCTCGATTACAAGCTCAAGCGCTTCACCGCCGCGGCCGCTTTGGCGCCGCTGGAGCGCCACCATGCCTTCAAGGAGATCTTCGGACCGCAGAGCCGCACGGCACTGCTCGCACAGCAGGACTCCGGCCACGACCCGGTCGAAAAGCTGCGCGCCCGCTACGCCGAAACACGGGGAGTCGAGCCGCTGGCCCGGCTGCAAGACGTCGATGTCGGGATCTACCTGCCCGACGACCTGCTGGTCAAGACCGACCGGGCGAGCATGGCGCACTCCCTAGAAGCACGGGTCCCGTTCCTCGATCCAGTGGTTTACGAGCTCGCCGCCGGCTTGCCCCGGTCGCTGCGCGTGCGCGCAGGTGCCAAGAAACGGCTGCTGCGCAAGGCGATCGAGCCGCTTGTCCCACGCAGCATCGTCCACGGGCCCAAACGCGGCTTCTCCATCCCTGCCGCGGCATGGCTGCGCGGTGAGCTTCAGCCAATGGCGCGCGATCTACTGGCGCCTGAGCGCATCCGCGCCCAGGGAATCTTCTCGCCCGAAGCGGTCACCGACGTGCTCGAACGTCACGTGTCCGGTCGCGAAGACCTCAGCCGCCAGCTATGGGGACTGCTCACCTTCGCGGTCTGGCACGAGCAGCATGCGAAGTCACCGGCGGGCGCGCTGAACGTCTGCTCGTAAGCCTCTCGGAAGTACGGGACCGCGTCGCCCGGAGACGCTCTCACACCGGCTAAAGCCGCCGCGCGACTTCTTCGCGCACGACTGGCACGACTTCCGTGCCGAAGAGTTCAATCGAGCGCATGACGTCGGCGTGCGCCACGGCCCCGACACTCATCTGGGCCAAAAAACGCTGGTGGCCGAACAGCTCGTGCTCGAAAAGGAGCTTCTCCGCGACGGCACCGGAATTGCCGACCGCCAGGGCGCCGCGCGGCGACTTGAGCGCCGCGTATTGCTCTCGGCCCATCGGGGGCCAGCATCGCTCTCGGCCGATCCGGCTCATCATCGCCGTGTAGGAAGGCGCGAAGGCGGCGTCGGCTTGGGCGCTGTCGCGGCCGACGAAGGCGTGCGTGTTGATCCCGACCGAAAGCGCCTCAGGTTCGTGTCCCGCGCGTTCGGCCGCTTCGCGGTAGAGCTCGACCAGCGGGACGAATCGCTCCGGCTGCCCGCCGATGATCGCCAGCATGAGGGGCAATCCCAGCGTGCCGGCTCGCACAACCGACTGGGGCGATCCGCCGACCGCAATCCACAGAGGAAGCGGGTCCTGAACCGGGCGCGGGTAGATGCCCACGTCATTCAGCGGCGGGCGGAAACGTCCCGACCACGTCACTCGCTCCTGCGAGCGAATGGCGAGCAATAGCTCGAGGTGCTCCGCGAACAAGTCGTCGTAGTCATCGAGGTCGTATCCGAAGAGAGAAAAGGACTCGATGAACGAACCGCGTCCGGCCATGATCTCCGCGCGTCCACTCGAGAGCAGGTCGACCGTCGCGAAGTCCTGAAACACACGGACGGGATCGGCCGAGCTGAGGACCGTGACAGCACTCGTCAGCCGGATGTGCTCGGTCCGCGCGGCAGCGGCGGCAAGCGCGACCGCAGGCGAGGGGACCGCGAAGTCGGGCCGGTGGTGCTCTCCGATGCCGAAGACGTCTAGTCCGAGCTGGTCGGCGAGCACGACTTCTTCGAGCAAGTCGCGCATCCGCTGTTCGGGCCCGACCTTTCCCGAGACATCGGCGAAAGTAGCCAGCCCAAATTCCATGCCGGCGAGGATAACCACGGCTCGCACCGGCCCGTGTACGCGCGATTTCGACTAAGCCAGCTCGCTGTGCGATCGCGCAGCCAGCGCCAGCACCGGTCGCGATTTATGAGCCGGGCGGGCGTCGGGCGCGTTTGCCGCGTCCGACGCGTGTTGGGCGTCGGACCCCCGTGTCGCACGCCGCGCTCCTGCGGCTCGGGGCGCGCGATTGGCCACCGTCATCTCGAACGGAGCTGACTCCGCGAAGCTGCTCGTCGGTCGGCCCAGCAGGTAACCCTGCCCGCCGCGCACCCCGGCCAGCGGATCTTCGTCCCGCAGCTGCGGCCGCTTGACGAGCGCGAGTTGCGCGTGCGTCTCGATGCCTTCGGCGATCACCATCGCGTCCGTGCGCCGCGCGAAAGCGATGACCGCCTCAACTACACCGAGAGCGGACCGGTCACGGGCGGCGTCGGCGACGATCGAGCGGTCCAGCTTGACGAAGTCGACCCGCACGATCGGCAGCAATAGCAAATTGGCGTTGCCCATGCCGACGTTGTCGAGCGCGATCTTGAAGCCGAGGTCACGCAAGCGGGAGATCTCGCTGGCGACATGCTTGAGCCGACGCGGGGAGTGCTCCTTGATCTCAAGCACAACTTGATAGGGCGAAAGCCCCGCTGCCTGGACGGCGTCCACCAGCGAAGTGCCCGCGAGTCCGTCGACTTCCAGCGTCTTGGGCGCGACGTTGACAAACAGCAAGGCGTTGGGCGGCAGCTCGCTGACGCGCGCGAACGTGCTCTCGCGGGCGACCGCGTCGAGGAGGTGAGCACGACCGAACTTAGCGGCAAGCTCGAATGCTTCGCCCGGGCCAGACAACTCCTCGCGTTGGCAAGGGCGCGCCAGCGCCTCATAGCCGAAGATCCTGTTGCGCTCGAAATCCCAGATCGGCTGAAAGGCGACGTCGAAGCGCCCTTTGGCGATGAGCTCGTCAAGCGCCACCAGCTTGTCCGGCGCGGCCAGGGCTGTCGCGGAGCAGATCTCATCGAAGACGACGATCGCGCTTCCTTCCACCCTCTTGGCCTCATAAGCGGCAGTGTCGGCCTGCTCGCGCAGCACCACTCCGTCGCAAGCCGCGGCCGTCGACACGGCAAGGCCGATGCTCAGGTGGATGCCCGGAAGCTCGGCGGCGATTCGCTCGAGCGCTCGCTCCATTGCCTTCTGGGCGCCGCGTGTACCGGTTCGCGGCAAGACGACGGCGAACTCGTCGCCCCCCAGGCGGAAGCATTTGTCCGTGGGGCGCACGTCGGCCAAGACGGCAGCGACGTGGGTCAGCACGCGGTCGCCGTACTCGTGCCCGAGCTGGTCGTTGTGCAGCTTGAATTCGTCGACGTCGACGAGCGCCAGGACGAAAGGGTCGCCGTGGCGGCGAGAGGCTTCCCATTCGACCGCGAGACTCTCCTGGTAGGCGGAGTGGTTTCCCACACCGGTGAGCGGGTCGCGTGACGATTGGCGCAGCGCCCATGCGTGGTGGCCCGTGAGGTGGCGGCCGCCGAAGACGAAGAACAACCCGATCGCGAGTGGCAGTGACAGGAGGCCGACCAGCAGGATCTCCCTCTCGATGGCGTCAAGCCGGGCGTCGAGCCCGCTTGCGTCTTGGACGGAGATCAGCGCGAAACGCTCGCCGTCGATCGTAAGCGGCACGACGAACTCGATTCGCCGGTCGATGCGACGCGCGATGCTGCGGCCGGTGAAGCTCGCTGGCTCTGCGCTGGACCGCTCGCCGGTGGCGGCGTTCGTCATGACGAGCGCCGCCACGGGATTGCGCTCCCCTATGCGGCTACGATCGCCGGCGGCCATGACGCGGTGATCGGAATTGATGAGTTCGATGCTGTGCAAGTTCGGCCTTGCCCCCAGGAGCACGAGCAGCTCTTGCACTCTTGCCGTCGGGCTCCCGACGTGTCCTTGGGATACCTCATTCTCGATCCAGCGGGCGTCCCCGCGATGCACGTCCAGCCGCTCGTAGACCAATCCCTCGAGGAAGGCGTTGGCGGCGTAGCGCTCGTGCCCGATGCCGACGACCATGATCGTGAGGAGCACGACCGCGGTCAGGCGGATAGCGAAGGGCAAGCGCATCTTCTTCCCCTCATCGACGATCCGGATTACGGCTTTAAATTCGTAGCGCGCGGTGCCCAGGCAGCTACGGCGCGCGCTGATCCATCGCTCCTTGGCTGCTTCTACCAGCGCGGATGACTTCTGAGCACAAGCCCTCGCCCGCCGCACGTGCGGCCGCGCACCAGCGGCCAGACGTGCAAGGCAGGGCTATCGTGGGTTCGGTGAGAACCGCCGCAATAGTCCTCGCCGGTGGCCGTTCGTCACGGATGGGCAGCCCGAAGGCCGCCCTCGAATGGCACGGGTCGACGCTGTTGCGCCGCGTGACCGGCATCGCGGCACGCGCCGTCGATGGACCGGTTGTGGTCGTAAAGGCACCCGGGCAAGACCTGCCTGGGCTCGCTCCCGAAGTCGAGATTGCCGAAGACCCGGTCGAAGGCCGCGGGCCGCTGCAAGGCCTCGCGGCGGGGCTTCAAGCGCTGGAGGGGCGCGCCGACGCGGCTTTTCTGTCTTCCACCGACGTGCCGCTGCTTCACCCGCGCTTCGTCGTGCGCGTCCTCGCGGCACTTGACGACGAAACCGACGTAGCGTTGCCGATCGCACGCGGTTATCCGCAGCCCCTGGCCGCTGCCTACCGGATCTCCTTGCGGCCGCTGGTCGAAGCTCTGCTCGCCGAGAACCAGCTCAAGCCGGCGTTTCTCTTCGAGCAATGCCGCGTGAAGCGCCTCGGAGAAGACGAGCTGCTCCAGGGCAACAAGCTCGCAACCATGGATCCGGCGCTTGAATCCGTCCTGAACCTCAACGAGCCGGCCGACTACGAGGCGGCCCGCGCCCGCTCGGCACCGTTGATCCGCGTGCAGCGCTTTGGGGCACTACGACGGGCGGTTCCCGACTGCCCTCCCGAAGTCCACGCCGCCACGCTCGGCGCGGCCGCTCGGCAGATCGGAATCGAACTCGACGACCACGTCGTTGCCGCGCTCAACGGCGACCAGATTTCGCGCGATCCGGAATTGCCGCTGGTGGCGGGTGACCTCGTGGCTTTCCTCGCCGCCGACGCCGGCGGCTGAGCCGCTGAACTAAATCCGACCTCCGTGGTCAGTTATGGCGCCTAGAATGCTTGGCGTGCAATCACCCCCAGGCGGATACTTCGGAAACGCGCTTGTCGTCGATGTGAGCGACGGCTCAGCAGAGACTCTGCCGCTGCCTTCCGACGTCCTGCGCGCCTACCTGGGCGGCGTTGGTCTTGGAACCTGGCTTATGCACCAGCTCGCTCCGCCGGGCGCCGATCCTCTTTCGCCTGAAGCCCCGCTGGCCTTTGTCTTCTCGCCGCTGGTCGGCACGCCGCTGACGACGAGCGCGAAGTTCGCCGTCGTCGCCAAATCGCCCCTGACAGGGATGCTGACCGACGCGCTGGCGTCGTCGCACTTCGCGATCGCCGGCAAGCTCACCGGACACGACGCGATCGTCGTGCGCGGTGCCTGCGAGCGGCCTTCCGCGCTGGTGATCGACGCCGACGGCGCCCGTCTCGTGGACGCCGAAGACTTGTGGGGACTGTCGGCGCAGGACGCCGAAGACCGGCTCCGCGAGCGGCTTGGCAAGTCGTGGCGGGTGGCGTCGATCGGCCCGGCAGGCGAGAATCAGGTTCGCTACGCCACCGTCTCGCATGACGGTCGCCACGCCGGCCGCGGTGGACTCGGCGCGGTGATGGGATCCAAGCTGCTCAAGGCAATTGCCGTGCGCCCTGGCCCGCGCCCCGGCCTCGCCGACCAGCCGCGCGTCGTCGGGCTGGCGCGCGAGTTGCGCGAGCGCTCCTTCGGCCCGGCGACCGCTAAGTACCGCGAAATGGGGACGCTGGCCAATCTGCTGGCGTTCAACGAGATTTCGACGTTGCCGACGCGTAACTTTCAGGAAGCGACGTTCGACGGCGCGCCCGCGCTGGCCGCCGAGAACCTCGCCGAAGCCCGCACTGTCGCGCGTGACTCGTGCGCTTCCTGCTCGATCGGCTGCGAGCACATTTACAAGAAGGCCGGCGGTGGTGGCGGCGTACGCGTCGAGTACGAGAACGTCTTCGCGCTCGGTCCTTTGTGCGGAGTGAGCGACGCCGACTCAGTGCTTGCCGCGAGCAGCCGCTGCGACGAGCTCGGTCTCGACACGATCTCTGCCGGCGGGACGATCGCCTGGGCGATGGAATGCGCTGAGCGGGGCTTGATCGACGCGCCGTGGCTGCGCTTCGGCGACGGCGACGCGCTACTGCGCGCGCTCGACGAGATTGGCAACCGCACCGGCCTGGGTGACCTGCTCGCGGAGGGGTCCCGGAACGCCGCGACGATCGTCGGCCATGGCGCAGACGCCTTCGCCGTCCACGTCAAGGGCCTGGAGCTGCCGGGATACGAGCCGCGGACCCTGCAAGCGATGGCGCTGGGCCTGGCGGTCAACGCTCGCGGCGCCGACCATAACCGCTCAGGCGCCTACGAAGCCGACTTGTCCGGCCGCTTCGATCGCCTTTCGGGGGGCTCCCCGCACGCCGCAGCGGCCCTCGACACCGAAGACCGCGCGGCGGTCATGGACTCCATGATCTTGTGCAAGTTCCTGCGTGGAGTGTTCACGGAGCCGTGGCCTGAGTGGGCGGGTCTGATGAGTGCCGTCGCCGGGTGGGACCTCACGGGCGAGGAGCTGCATGCGACGGCCAAGCGCATCGTGCTCGCCAAGCGCATGTTCAACCTGCGTGAGGGCTGGACGCCCGCCGACGACACCCTGCCTCCGCGGTTTCTGTCTGAATCGCTGGAAATGGCGTCCGGCCGCCCCGCCAGCTTGAGTGCCGAGACACTGCGCGGCATGGTGACGTCCTATTACGGACTACGCGGTCTTGACGCCGACGGGCAGCCGAGCGACGAGGCGCTGGCAGACCTGCACTTGGAGCCAGTCGCCGTCTGACGGGATTTGCAGACCGTCGTCGTCTGACGTGATCGCGGACGGTGCGACGCGTGTCCGCTCGCGTGGGCGGGAAGCGGCGCGCATGATCTGCGCCAGCCCCGGAGAGACTCGGGGCATGGAGATTCCCAAGGAAATGGTCCTCAACATGCTGCGCTCGCGCGGCCAAGACGATCAGGCAACTCAAGCTGATCAAGAGCTGCCGGGACAGGTCGACACCGATCAGCACGCCGGACTGCTGTCGAAGTTCGGCATCGATGTGGGCGACTTGATCGCCATGGCCGGTGGTTCCGGCGGTGGTGGTGGGGGCGGCCTCGGAGGCCTCGGCGGCAAGCTGGGCCTCTAGCGCGAACCGGGGGCGCACCGAGCCGGCGACGTTCGGTGCGCCCCCTGGATCTCATTGCCATCACCAACGCGACGATCCTCGAGCTCGATACGCCGCACGGTCTCGCCCGCGCCCGCTGTCTAGGCGTCGATAAAGCTCGAGTCGCCCCGTCCTTGGCCACGGCGCTGGCGGCGGAGTAGATACACCTGACTTCCTCGCCGCGGCTGCAGCCGCTCTAGCGGAGCGTGTCACTGTCGTATTGGTCGAGCAGCCGTATCGAGTCGCCGGTCGGCGTAGCCCTTCCCCGGCAGCTCATCTCGACGCCGCATGGTCGGCGGTCATCGAGCGCGTGCATGAAAGCAGCTTCCGCGGCTTGCCGCTGATCATCCCCTTCGGCATTCCACCGGCCGGCTCCACGCGCACGGTGGTGCAGGTTCTGGGCAATCACAGCTTGCGGACCGACCTCGAGGCCGTGGCCAGTGCCGTCAGAACTTTGGTTACCGGCGGTGCTGGGTGGGCCCTTCCCCACCAACTGAAAGCCCGTAGAAACTGCGCCGTCCGCGCCGGCAGGCGCAGCGAGAAGCGATGCCAGGATCTCGCAGGATCCCGGTGAGGTGTGCGTCTGCCCGGCGTGCGCGCGATACTGGCGATGTGCGTGAACTGAACGTGATCGGTGGGCCGCTGGAGCCCTGCAGTACAGACCCTATGACCGGGTTCTTCCGCGATGGCTGCTGTCGCCCGGACCCTCATGGTGTGGGCTCGCACCTCGTCTGCGCCGTGGTGACGGCAGAGTTCCTGGCCCACCAGCAGAGCATCGGCAACGACTTGAGCACCCCCATGCCGCAATACGGATTTCCGGGCCTGACCCCCGGCGACCGCTGGTGCGTCACCGTCGCGAACTGGCTGCGCGCGTACGAAGACGGCGCCGCGTCGTTCGTGGTCCTCGCGTCGACGACCGTGCGCGCGCTCGACACGGTGCCATTGGCCGCTCTCAAGGAGCACGCGGTCGACGTACCGACAGATCCCGGCGCACTTACCGACTGAGTCCCGCTGCGACGCGGTCCTCTGGTACTTCAAACACCATCGACCCGCGGTCTACAAGCGAAGCGGATCCTCCAATGAGCCCGCGGAGGTGAACGCCCGAGTCCGGAGACCGGCTCGCCTGCGAGTGAGGCTTCGCCGACGGACCCCTCAGCGGTCGAGCCGGAACACATGATGCTTTCGCCCATGCATCATTTGTTCGCCGGTCCGTTCCATCCCCACCTTCTCCACCACCCGCACGGAGGCCACATTGGCCGGCTCCACCAGGGCCACGACCGCCGGAACTCCCAGTACCTCGAAACCGACCCGCACGCACGCCCGCGCCGCTTCCGTAGCGAGCCCACGACCCCAGCAGTCCCGCCGCAACGTGTACCCGAGTTCGAGCGCCGGCTCGGGCGCGGGCAGCCCGGTCAGACCGGCATCGCCGATCAACCGCCCGGACGCCTGCTCCACCACTGCCCAGAAGGCAAAGCCGCGCTTGGCCTGCTGCTCGGCGTATTCGCGCAGCAGCGCGGCCGTCATCGTGGCGTCACGGAACCTCCCGGTCCCCACGTAGCGCATCACGGCCTCGTCTTCGTACACCGCACGCATCGCCGGCGCGTCTTCCAAGACGAACGGCCGCAGCGCCAGCCGCGAGGTCAGCAGCGGAAAGGCGATCGCCGCCATGCCGCCACCCGACCCGAGCCGCTCAGGCCGCGAGTGCGAGCGCCGGCCGTTGCTCGCAATGGCGCTCGGCGACTTCGCTCAATATCTCGACCATGGCCGCGACGGCCGCAGACCGGTAGCCGCCTGCCAGGGCGGCAGAAAAGATGTGACGGATCGGCGTTTCGCGCCCGAGTGAGCGGATCACGATGTCGTCGCGGACGCTCGTCAGACCGAGCTCGGGAATCAACGACACGCCGACACCGGCCGCGACAAACCCCTGCACCGCCGCGTAGTCGTCGGACTCGAAAGCGATCCGAGGGTCATAGCCTGCCCCCATGCAGGCGCGCGAGATCAGCCGGTAGCAGTCGCAGCTCGGCGAACCCCAGATCCACGCCTCTTCCGCAAGATCCGCCAGGCGCGGATGGCGCTTGCGCGCAAGGGGATGGTCTGCCGGCAGCACCAGGTACATCGGGTCGGCAAGCAGGTAAGTCAGCTCGACTCCCTCGATGTCCTGCTTGGGTGAAGCCGCGAACGTCAACGCGAAGTCGATCTCGCCGCTTTTGAGCTGCGGGATGCTGTCTTCGGGATCGCTCAGCGACAGCGACAATTCGACTTGCGGATGGCGCTCGCGAAAGCAAGCGATGGCGGGCGGCATCAGGCTCGAACCCGCCGATTCGAAAGTGGCCATCCGCAGCCTTCCGCCACGCAGCCCGGCGATCGCCTCGAGCTCTGCCTCGGCTTCGGCGAGTCGCGCGAGGATGGCTTCGGCGTGACGTACGACGGCCTCCCCCGCTTCGGTGAGCCGCACGCCGCGCGCGTTGCGCTGCACGAGGACCGTTCCGGTTTCGCGCTCGAGCGCCGCGATCTGCTGGGACACGGCCGACTGCGTAAAGGACAGTGTTTCGGCGGCCGCGGAGAACGAGCCCTGGAGGGCGACCTCTCGCAGCACGCGCATCCGGCGAACGTCAAGCATGAGTAGAACTTATCGCGGTTGGCGCAAACCGTCGTTTGTACTGATGGACTTTGTGGTCGAGGATGAAGGCAGAGAGAAACCCGCCGCGACATAGGACTCGCCATGCCCTCCGCCCGCACTCCCGTCACCATTCGCTCCGCCCGCCCCGCCGATGCCCGGGCCCTGGCTGTGCTCGCCGCGCTCGACAGCACCTCGATGCCGCAGGGCGAGGTCCTCGTAGCTGACGTCAACGGCAAGCTGGTGGCAGCCTTCGGGATTGACAACGGCGAGCGGATCGGCGATCCCTTCGAGCGCACGGCCGAGATCCTCGACCTGCTCGCCCTGCGCGCGGCGCTTCTACGCGGAGAAGGCTCCCGCCGTCCGCTGGTCGCGCGGTGGGTCCGGCGTCGCTCGGTTCGCGCGCGCGCCGTGTGAGCGCCGCGGCAGGAGCTCCGCGTCGTCTCTCGCCGCGCTGGCAGATCTGGGCGGCGATGGGCGTGATCTACGTCGTCTGGGGGTCGACTTATCTCGCAATCCGGATCATGGTCGAGAGCGTGCCGCCGCTGCTCGGCTCCGGAGCGCGGTTCGCCACCGCAGGCGTGCTGGTGCTTGTCGTCATGGGGCTGTTGCGTGGGGCATCCGCGCTTCTCATCTCGCGGGAGCAGGTCGGTTGGGCTTTCGCGGTCGGGACGCTGTTGACCGGCGGCAACGCGGTCGTGACCGTCGCCGAACGTGACGTTCCCTCGGCCCTCGCGGCGTTGCTCATCGCGACGGTGCCACTATGGGTCATCTTGCTGCGACGAGTGGCCGGCGAGTCGGCCTCGCGGTCCACTGTCACGGCCGTGCTCGTCGGCTTCGCCGGTGTTGCCCTGCTGCTGCGGCCCGGTGCCCAGAACGACGCGTCGGTGTGGGCGCTACTGGCCGTGGTCCTGGCCGCGGCAATGTGGGCATGCGGATCGTTCGCGTCGCCGCGCGTCTCACTTCCGCCGAACGCCTTCGCCTCGACCGGATGGCAGATGGTCCTCGGCGGCCTGACGTGGATGGCGGCCGGACTGCTGGCCGGTGAGGGCGCGACCGTGGATTTCGCCGCCTATTCCATCCGTTCGCTGCTCGCCTTCGGCTACTTGATCGTGTTCGGCTCGCTGCTGGCTTTCACCACTTATGTGTGGCTGTTGCAGCGTGCGCCGCTTTCACAGGTCGCGACTTACGCCTACGTCAATCCGGTCGTGGCCATCTTGCTGGGGTGGCTGATCCTGTCTGAGCGCATGACGTCCACGACGCTGATCGCCGCGGCAGTGATCGTCGGATCCGTCGCGTTTGTCGTCCGCGGGGAGACATCGCCGAGCAGCGAAGAAGAATGCTCGGCTATTCAAGCTGGCGCAAACGAGCCACTTGCGGTTGAGTCTCGGGCGTGACGACGCGCGAGACTGCAAGTCGCCGCCGCGCGCTACCCGACCGTGACTGATCTCGCCTCCTCTTCCCCTCCTCGGATCGGCCCCGCTCAGGGCGCCGACTTCATGCCGCTCCACGGCATCGACCACATCGAGCTCTACGTCGGTAACAGCGCACAGGCGGCAAGGTTCTACGAGGAGGCTTTCGGCTTTCAGCGCGTGGGTTACGCCGGGCTGGAGACGGGCTCGCGCGATCGGGGCTCTTACGTTCTCGAGCAGGGCGCGATCCGGCTTGTGTTGACGTCGGCACTGACGCCCGATCACCCGATCGGCCACCACGTTGCCCGGCACGGCGACGCCGTCAAGGTCGTGGCTTTCTCGGTGGCCGACACGCACGCCGCTTTCGACGAAGCGGTCCGACGTGGCGCGCGGCCCACGCGCGAACCGCGAATCGTGTCGGACCCGGACGGAACGGTCGTGCTGGCGAGCATCGCCGCTTTCGGCGACGTCGAACACGCTTTCGTCCAGCGAGACGCCTACGCCGGCGCCTTCCTTCCGGGTTACGAGCGCCACCGGAGATCACCACACCCGACGAGCGACGTCGGCCTGCTCGCCATCGACCACGTCGTCGGAAACGTCGGACTCGGGGAGATGGATCACTGGGTGCGGTTTTATTCCGACGTCTTCGGCATGACGGAGCTCAACGCGTTCACCGGCGAGGCGATCTCGACCGAGTACTCGGCGCTGATGTCGAAGGTCGTGACCAACGGCAACGGGCGAATCAAGCTACCGATCAACGAGCCGGCCGAAGGCAGGCGCCGCTCGCAGATCGACGAGTTCCTTGAGTTCAACGCCGGGCCGGGCGTTCAGCACCTGGCGCTGACTTCCCGCGACATCGTCGCCACCGTGCAAGCGCTACGCGAGCGTGGGATCGAGTTCCTGCGGACGCCGGGTCCCTACTACGAAGCGCTACGGCAGCGCGTCGGCGAGATCCCTCACTCGCTCGACGATCTCAAGCGCCTCGGCATCCTCGCCGACCGCGACGAGGACGGCTACCTGCTGCAGGTCTTCACCAAGCCGGTCGGCGACCGCCCCACGCTGTTCATCGAAATCATCGAGCGCCACGGCGCCCGGGGCTTCGGTCAGGGCAACTTCAAGGCGCTCTTCGAAGCGATCGAGCAGGAGCAAGACCGGCGCGGGAACCTCTGAGCGGCGTCGGCATCGCTGCGTCAGACCGCGTCCGCTTCACCGTTTCCGTCGTAGTACTGGCACGAAACAACGGCCATACGGACGCTACCCGGCGCCAAGCCAGCGCGGCTGCGCTCAGAGCTTCAGGAGTGCGACCGTGTTCAAAACGAACACGACGGCGAAGAAGATCGTCCAGCGATCCAGGTTGCGCTCCATCAGCGAGCCGCCGGCGTTGCTGCTGCCGGACGCGCCCACGCCAAAGGCGCCTGACATGCCAGCGTCCTTGCCGGAATGCAGCAGGACGCAGAGGATCAACATCACGGCGATGAAGATCTGCACGATAGACAGAGCGGTGTACACGCGGGCCAGCCTAGCGAAGCGCTTTGGCGGTCGAGTGCTCGTCAGCGGCATTGAGCACAGCGGCCTCGTCCTCGCGCGCCCCGACGTCGTCGAGACGGCGAAGTAGCTCCATCGCTTGGCGCTTGAGCCCCCGGTCTTGGTCGTGCCACTCCTCTTCTGAAAGCTTTCCCGTGCGGAAGTCGAGCTCGGCGTCGCGGATCTCCCGGTACTTGGCGTCGCGCGCGGCTTCAAGCTCGCTTCGCTCCGCGCTGGCGGCTTCCGCAGATGTGGCTGCCCCTGACCTGAGCGGCGCCGCGACGAAAGCCGCCACGGCCGTGACCAGCAATAGGACGAGCGCGAATTCCACTCCCTGGCCTCAGGTGCCGCTGTGAACGGTCGTTATGACGGGCGCGACCGTGGCGGCCGTGCCGTCCGCATGCGCAATTGTCGCGCCTCCCGGCCGTGCCTGCGCGGAAACCGCCGCGAGTGCGGCCTCCGTTGCCGTCTGCGGCGCG
>JADDQZ010000021.1 GCA_016781085.1 Actinomycetota bacterium | reverse complement strand
GTCCGCTACCGCTTCGTTATCGACAACTCGACTCTGTAGTCGGCTTCAAAGTGCTCGTGCGCGCGTGACCCAGCCCACATGGTCTGCGAGGTGAGCAGGTACGCGCCGCGAATGGCGAAAGCGGGCGCTCAGGCCGTGATCGGCACAAGTCGTCCGCCCCACGCTCGAGCGCGCCAACCTTGTCCTCGGTCTCTTCGCGCGCCGACAGCACCACGACGGGAAGACGGTCGCCGTTCCGGCGTAGCTCGTCGAGCACACCCATGCCGTCGAGGCGAGGTAGCCCGAGGTCGAGGATGAGAAGGTCGAATGGGCTCTCGCGCGCGAGGGTCAGCGCGGTGAGCCCGTCGGCGGCGAGGGCGGTCACGTAGCCGTTGGCGCGCAATCCCGTCTCCAGAAAGGCGGCGAGGCGTTCCTCGTCCTCGGCGATGAGGATCCGGCTCACGGAACTCCCAGTTCGCTCGTTTCGGCCGTGCCCATCACACGGGGAGCGTCGAAGGGTAAGCCACGCCCGCCCGCCCGAACGTCGCGGGTTCGCCCGAGCGAAGCTCGGCGCCCGCGCAGCCTCCGTGAGCTCGGGCGATTCCAGGCACCAGCGCGAGCCCGAGCCCGCTTCCAGACGATCGCTCTCCGATGTGGAACGTACGGAAGACAAGCACCTCCTGGCCGCTCGCGTCTCCTCCGCGGTCCCAAGCGGGCGCCGACTCGGAGCGGCCTCCCGTGCGCCCCGAGTGGGCGCTAGAGCAGCGCCGCGAGTGCTCCTATGCGAGCGGTGGCGCTACGCATACAAAGGAGCCGTGCGTTCTGCCTGCGACTGCATCGGCGCTTCCCTTTTATTCCAGCGGTGCCGACAGAAAGGGGAGGAAGGGGCTCAAGCAAGAGAAAGGCGCACCTGAGCGGGCCTTTCTCTTCAAAGCCGACGGGGGGACTCGAACCCCCGACCCCTTCATTACGAGTGAAGTGCTCTACCAGCTGAGCTACGTCGGCAGGCGAAGGGCTAAGGGCGCCCCGTGCCGGTGGTGATCTTACCCTCGGCGCCCTGAGTGGTTCGCTCCCGCCGACTGGGGCGCCGCGACCCGACCCACTGGTCGAGCGAAGCTACCGCCAGAAGGCGGGGCCGGCTGCGCCCTCAGGCGCCAACCGCCCCCGCCCCTGTAATGCGGAAGCCGTCCTACCGGCGGCCGTCGTCGCGGAACTCCGGCGCGGGCTCGTGCGCCCGCCCCCCGCTGACGTCGCGTGTGCGCTCGAAGCGACCACCGCCGACATTCGCGTCGCCGCTGTTTTGGATCGGGTCGGAACCCGACTCGAACTGCTGTCCGCGCAGCCGGTCGGAATCGAGGTGCTGACGGAGGTCACTCTCGTCGCTGCGCACGAGTTCCTGGTCGGCCAGCCCGCGCTGGTGCAAGGCCGCCCGTTCGCCCTGAGCCTCAGCTTCCAACCGCTGCGCCCGAGCTTCGTGCTCGAGCCGCTGAGCTTCGAGCGCGCGCTCCTGGGCCTCGGTCTGGTGCCGGCCGGCGGCTGCTTCGCGCCGCTTCAAGATCTCGCGCTCAGCCTTGCGTTGCTTGGCAGATCCTCGCGAACGCGCGAGCATCACCAGCACCGCGATAACGAGTATGACTGCCACCGCTATGGCGATCATGACGCCTGTGTCCATGAGGAAAATCCCCTTCGGTGGGTGGGCACGGCCCAATTGGGCCTTTCGAGATGTGTGCCCGCGTTGCTGGTGGGCAAACGCATAGGGTCAAGTCATGTCCTTCGATCTGCAAAGCCACTCGATTTGTTCAGACGGCGCGCTGCCCGCCCGCGACGTCATCGCCCTGGCGGCCCAAGCAGGGGTGAAGCTGCTCGCCCTGACCGATCACGACACGGTCGAAGGGATCCAGGACGCGCTCGAAGCCGCCGCGCAGCACGGGATCAGTCTTTCGCCCGCTGCCGAGATCACCGCCGTCGATCGCGGATACGAGGACCTGCACATCCTCGGCTATGAGCTCGATCATCGCGATCCGGCGCTGCAAGCCGCGCTTGAGGACTTTCGCGGCGACCGCGAGCGCCGTGTCATGGGCATGGCGGACCGCTTGCGCGAGCTCGGCCTTGAGCTTTCAGACGAGGTGATCGAGAAGCGTCGCGCCGCTGGAGCCCCGCTCGGGCGCCCGCATCTCGCCGACGCCGCGCTCAATCATCCTGCGAACGCACAACGGCTGCAGGAAGAGCAAGCCGCTGATCGCAACGGCTTCTTCGCGCGCTACCTCGTTCCCGGCGCGCTCGCCTGGGTCGGCCGTAGCCGCCCGACGGTGGCCGACGCCATCGGAGTCATCCACGCTGCCGGCGGTGTCGCCGTGTGGGCCCACCCTTTCTGGGACATCGAAAGTCCCGAAGAGGTGCTCGCCGCGATCGACGCCTTCCAGGGCGCTGGATTGGACGGCGTCGAAGTCTTCTATCGCACTCACAGCGAAGAACAGACGCGCCTGCTGTACGAGACGTGTGTGGAACGCGGACTGCTCGCCACCGGCTCGGCGGACTTTCACGATCCGAAGCACGACCACTTCCATTCCTTCATGGCGTTTGAGACCTACGGCCTCGAGCCGGTTCTGGGGCCGATCGGAAAGAGCGATCAGGCCAGCAGCCGCTCGAGCCGGTAGCTGAGCGCTTCGCACGCCAGCTCGTAAGAGACGTTGAGCGCCAGGCGCGCGCGTGTCTCTTCCACAAGCTCAACGGCCGAGCGGAGCGCGGCGGTGTCGCGGCCCTGCGCGTCTTCGGCGAGCTCAGCGGTGCGGTCGGCGTGGTGGAGCAGCTCCGGAGCTATCGCCAGCACACAAATAAGATCGCGGTACCAAAGGCCGGCTAGCTGCAACGCGTGGTCGACGGCCCCAGTTTCGGCGCGCCGCTCCGCTCGGCGGGCTCGGTCTGTGAATTCGGTCTCCCGCCGCCGGTGCTCCTTGCGCGGCAAGAACTCGAGTTCTTCGGCCAACCGCGCCATCGTCGCCTCTTTGGCCGCCATCCCGGCCCGGCGCGCGTGGTCCAGCAAAGGAACCCAGGCGCGCGCGGCGGCATCACCCCGCAGCGGCGCCCGCGCAAAGGCCTCGGCTTGCGCGCGCAAGCGCGGACCGTCACCGAACGCCAGCGCCAGGGCGCGCTCACCATCACCCAACGCCAGCGAGGCGCAGGCCCGCGCCGTCTCGGGCGCCAACCCGCGGCCGGCGAGGTCTTCGGCCAGCGCAGTAGGAGCAGGAGGATCGAAGCGAACCAACTGACAGCGGGAGGCAATCGTGGGGAGCACCTGCCCTGGGCGGTCGCTGAGCAGCAGCAAGACGACGTAAGCGGGCGGCTCTTCCAGCGTCTTGAGGAGGGAATTGGCCGTCTCGTCGTTCATGGTTTCCGTGCGCTCGAGGACGAAGACCCGGAACGACGCTTCAAACGGCGTGCGCGCGGCTTCGGCGACGACCGCGTCGTCGACATCACGCCGCAACATCTCATGGGCGCCACTCGGCGCCACCCACGTCAGATCGGGATGAGTGCCGTGCTCGACGCGCGCGCGCACGGAGGCCTTGTCACTCGAATCGCGCGACAACAACTCGGCGGCAAACTCGCGTGCCGCCGCGCGCTTGCCCGTTCCAGCGGGACCGGCGAGCAGATAGGCGTGCGACGGCACTTGCTCGGCTTTGAGCGCGGCGCCGAGAACGGCGGCAGCGTGAGGTTGTAGCTCCAAACCCGTGGGCACGGCCTGATCCTAGATACGGTCCCGGGCGTGTCGGGTCGGCTGATCACTGTGGAAGGACTGGACGGCGCAGGCAAGACGACGTTGGTGAAAGGCCTTGCCAGTGCCCTGCGCGAGCGCGGTCAACCAGTGGAAATCCTGCGCGAGCCGGGGGGAGTGGTGCTGGCCGAGCGACTGCGGACCATCGTCAAGGACCCGGATCTCTTTGTAGACGCGCGCGCGGAGGCTCTGCTTTATGCCGCGGCTCGTGCCCAGCTGGTGGCCGAGCGTGTGCGTCCGGCGCTGGCGAACGGCTCGTGGCTGCTGCTCGATCGTTTTGTCGATTCGTCGCTGGCTTACCAAGGCAGCGGTCGGGGGTTGGGCTTGGAGGAGGTCCGCGCAATCAACGACTTCGCCACCGGCGGTCTGAAGCCCGATCGCACCTTGCTTTTGCGAATCGACCCGGCGACGCGCAAGCAGCGACTGACTGAGCGCGATGAGGCCCCCGACCGCATCGAAGCCGCCGGCCACGCCTTTTTCGACGCCATCGCGCAGGCCTACGACACCCTTGCCGCCGCCGAGCCCGAGCGCTTCTACGTCATAGACGCGGCCCAGGAACGCAGCCGAGTGCTCACAGCTGCGCTTGAAGGCTTGCAAGGACTATCGGATCCCGCAGCTTCTGCCGACTAGGATTAGAAGTGATGTCGCGCCGAGCGAAAACTTCCGCTGCCACGGGGCTGCTTGTGCTGGCCTTCTCTCCGCTCGCGGCGGCACAAGATCCGGTTCCCGTCGATCCCGCGGTCACCATTCAAGCGCCCGGCAGTGAAGCCGGCGCAGCTGCCACGACGCCGACTCCGACCGCCACGGCAACGCCGACGCCGAGCCCCACGCCTGAGTCCGAGCCTGAGCTCGACTTCGGCTCGTATGACGAAGCCCGCCCGCCCAAGCGCGCGTCCAAGGAGGTCAAGCGGATCTACCGCGACTTCCGCAAGGACAGCCTTATCTCTTCTTGCCGCCACACGCTCGAAGACCTGCGCGAGACGCGCGAGACCATGCCGGCGACGTTCGAGCACGACTTTCCGGACTTTCTTCCCACGCTGCAAGCGGCGATCGATGAGCGCCGGGCGCTGAGCGCCGACAAGTGCGCACAGAAGCGAGCCGGAGAAGACGCCACCGACAACGCGGTGGTGCCGACTCCGACGCCGACCGCGACTCCCACGGCGACTCCGACGCCGACCGCAACCGCGACGCCTGCGCCCACGGCGACCGCCGCGCCGAGCGCCAAGGGCGATCCACTCAAGAGCGTTGGCAAGCTGCCCGACGTCGCGTCGAACAACGCTCCAGCCCCCCTTCCGCCGGCGACAACACCGGCGCCCGTCGCCACGCCGCCAACGCCACCGCCACCGCCACCCGCGGCTGCGGCGCCTGCGCCGGAAGCCGAGATCACGCGTCAGCCCGCCGCCGCTCCGGCGCCGGTGTGGGGTATGGCCGCTGGCGGCGGATTGCTGGCTCTCGGCGGCTTGCTCGCTCCGCTTGCCGGTGCCCGCCCCGGATCACGGCTCGCCGGTTTCCGGCACTCCTGGGGTGAGGCGGGTTTCCGTCTGCGCGGGATGTGGCTGGACTTTCTGGACTGGCTGCGCGTCGGTCGCTGACGCCTTCAGTCCCTTTCAGCAAGTCGGCAATGCCGCGGCCGGGACGGGCCGCAAGTCCTTTCTTCCCAAGATGCGGCAACTACCCTTGAGGTAGCGCTTTTCCGTCCGGTCCACAGCGCATCATCGCCTTCCCCGGTGGCTTGTGCGAGCACTCGTCGGTCGGGCCGAGCGAGACGGAAGAGGAAGGCATTTCTGATGGAGCACAGCACTCAAACGGCACTGGCGACGCGCTCCGGCGAGGCGTTGAGGATTCGCCGGCTCTTCACCAAGCCGGGAGTGCATCCCTTCGATGCCGTCGAATGGGAGCTCCGCGACGCGCTCATCGGCCACGGCGACAAGATCGCTTTTGAGCAGCCGAACGTCGAGTTCCCGAAGTCGTGGTCTCAGAACTCGACCAACATCGTCGCGCAGAAGTACTTCCGCGGACAGCTCGGCTCCCACACGCGCGAGCGCTCGGTCAAGCAGATGATCGGCCGTGTTTCGGGCACGATCGCCGATTGGGGACGCGAGCGCGGCTACTTCGCCACCGAAGAAGACGGCGACGCCTTCGAGGCGGAACTGACGCACATCCTCTTGCACCAGATGGCCGCGTTCAACTCGCCCGTCTGGTTCAACGTCGGCTTTGAAGAGCAGCCGCAGTGCTCGGCCTGCTTCATCCTCTCCGTCGAAGACGAGATCGATTCGATTCTCGATTGGAACACCCGCGAAGGGCGCATCTTCCGCGGTGGTTCGGGCTCCGGCATCAACCTCTCGAAGATCCGCGGCTCGATGGAGCCGCTTTCCAAGGGCGGGACCGCTTCAGGTCCGGTCTCGTTCATGCGCGGTGCCGATGCCTGGGCAGGAACGATCAAGTCGGGCGGCAAGACTCGCCGCGCCGCCAAGATGGTCGTCCTCGACATCGACCATCCGGACGTCCGCGAATTCATCTGGTGTAAAGCCAAGGAAGAAGACAAGGCCGCGGCGCTGCGCGACGCCGGCTTTGACATGTCGATCGACGGCGAGGGCTTTACGTCGATCCAATACCAGAACGCCAACAACTCTGTTCGCGTCACCGACGAATTCATGCACGCCGTGGAAGTCGACGGCGAGTGGACCTTGCTGGCACGCACCACGGGCGAGCCGGTCGGTGAGCCGCTGCGTGCCGCGCAGCTGTTGCATGAGATTGCCGAAGCGGCGTGGCGCTGTGCCGACCCGGGCGTGCAGTACGACACGACGATCAACGAATGGCACA
>JADDQZ010000060.1:6319-6563 GCA_016781085.1 Actinomycetota bacterium | reverse complement strand
TCATCGAGTCGACCATCTTCTTGGCCGCCTTGATGTTCTGCACGGCCTTGCGTTCGACGAGGCGGGCCATGATGAACGGCTTGAACAGCTCGAGCGCCATCAGCTTGGGCAGGCCGCACTGGTGCAGACGCAGGGTCGGGCCCGCCACGATGACCGAGCGGCCCGAGTAGTCGACGCGCTTGCCGAGCAGGTTCTGGCGGAACCGGCCCTGCTTGCCCTTGAGCATGTCCGACAGCGACTTCAG
>JADDQZ010000060.1:0-6304 GCA_016781085.1 Actinomycetota bacterium | reverse complement strand
CCCGGTGACCGGCCGGCCGCGGCGGCCGTTGTCGAACAGCGCGTCGACGGCCTCCTGCAGCATCCGCTTCTCGTTGTTGACGATGATCTCCGGCGCGCCGAGGTCGAGCAGCCGCTTGAGGCGGTTGTTGCGGTTGATGACGCGGCGGTAGAGGTCGTTGAGGTCCGACGTGGCGAAACGGCCACCGTCGAGCTGGACCATCGGGCGCAGCTCCGGCGGGATCACCGGAACCGCTTCCAGGATCATCATGTCCGGCGAGTTGATGAGGTTCCCGTCGCCGTCGTCCTTGAGGAACGCGGAAACGACCTTCAGGCGCTTGACGGCACGAGCCTGCTTTTGGCCCTTGGCGGTCTTGACCTGGTCTTCGAGCTCTTCCTTCTCGGCGGGCAGGTCGACCTGCGCTAGCAGATCGCGGATCGCTTCGGCCCCCATGCCGCCCCGGAAGTACTCGCCGAAGCCGTACGGCGAGCCGAAGCGCTCCTTGACTTCGCGGAACAACGCTTCGTCATTGACCACGGTCTGAGGGCCCATCTCGCGGAAGCCTGGGAAACCACGAGAGTCTCCCTCCCAAGCCGCGCGCAGGCGCTCCATCGAGTCTTCGATGTAGGCGTCGGTGTCGGCGATCTCGGCTTCCATCGACCGGCGCACGTCCTTGAGCAGACGGTCACGCTCGTCGTCGTCGATCTTCTTGGGGTTCAGGTCGAGATGCTCTGACCAGAGATAGTCGTCGTCGGTGAAGCCGGTTTGAGAGCCGCTGCGCAGGTATTCCTCGCGACGCTCGAGCGACTCGCGCAGTTCCAGCAGGCGCTCCTGCTTTTCGGCGGCGTAGGAGTCGAGCGTCTCGTTGACGCGGTCTTGCAGCTCGTCGAGGTCGCGCGCACGCGCGTCTTCGTCGACCCAAGTCACGATCGACGCCGCGAAGTAGAGGACCTTTTCGAGCTCCTTCGGCGCCATGTCGAGGAGGTAGCCGATGCGGCTGGGCACGCCCTTGAAGAACCAGATGTGGCTGACCGGTGCGGCGAGGTCGATGTGACCCATGCGCTCACGGCGGACCTTCGATCGGGTGACTTCGACGCCGCAGCGCTCGCACACGATGCCCTTGTAGCGGACGCGCTTGTACTTGCCGCAGTAGCACTCCCAGTCCTTCGTCGGACCGAAGATGCGCTCGCAGAAGAGGCCATCCTTTTCCGGCTTGAGGGTCCGGTAGTTGATCGTCTCGGGCTTGAGCACTTCGCCCGAGCTCCAAGAACGGATCTGCTTCGAGGACGCGAGGCCGATTTCGATGGCGTCGAAGTTATTGATGTCGATCAAGTGAAATCCTCAACTCGGGGGTTACCGGGCGTGGGAGTCCCGGCGAGAAAGGAGCTGGCGCTCCTTTGTGGTCCTGCTCAATTCCTCGTGCAACTGAAAAACCGGCGGAGCCAGCCGGGGCCCGTAGGCCCCGGCAAGGTCCCGCTGAGCTACTCCGCGGGAGCGCCGTCGACGGAGCCGAGAATGTCGGCGTTGCCTTCGAGCACTTCGGGATCGACGGGGTCCTCGATGTACTCGTCGGTGTCATCGTCGGTCATGCCGGCGTCGCCCTCCGGGACGATCTGGTCCGCGACCTCGTCGGCGCCCGCTCCGGCGCCGACGGTCAGCGAAGCGGCTGCCGCGTCGGTGGCCACGGCGTCACCGTCGGCGTCGCTGGCGCGCACGCCGGAGAGGTCGATTCCGAGCTCCTCCGCGGCGCGGAGGAGGTCGTCTTCCTCGTCGCCCATTTCCGCGTGCATGCCCTCGTCGGACACGACGTTGACGTCGAGCGCCAGCGCCTGCATCTCCTTGAGCAGCACCTTGAACGACTCGGGAATGGACGGTTCGGCGATGTTCTCGCCCTTGACGATCGCCTCGTATGCCTTGACGCGCCCGACGGTGTCGTCGGACTTGATCGTGAGCATCTCCTGGAGCGTGTAAGCAGCGCCGTAGGCCTCGAGCGCCCAGACTTCCATCTCGCCGAAGCGCTGACCGCCGAACTGCGCCTTGCCGCCCAGGGGCTGTTGGGTGACGAGCGAGTACGGACCCGTAGAGCGCGCGTGGATCTTGTCGTCGACGAGGTGCAGCAGCTTGAGGATGTACATGTAGCCGACGGTCACGGCTTGCTCGAATGGCTCGCCGGTGCGGCCGTTGAACAGCTGGAACTTGCCGCTAGCACGCCGGCCTTCGGGGGCCGACTCGTCGATCAGCATGCGGATCGGGCCCTTGTGCTGACGCTGCCACTCGACGAGCGAATTGTCCACGTCCTGAATCGTGGCGCCGTCGAACACGGGCGTGGCGGCGTAGACCTTGCCGCCGTCCCCCGCTGCCTCTTCGTATGCCTGCGAGCCGTCGTCGTACCAGCCCTCGGCAGCGACCCAGCCGAGGTGCGTCTCGAGGATCTGGCCGATGTTCATGCGGCTCGGGACGCCAAGCGGGTTCAAGATGACGTCGACGGGCGAGCCGTCTTCCATGAACGGCATGTCTTCTTCGGGCACGATCTTGGAGATGACGCCCTTGTTGCCGTGCCGGCCGGCGAGCTTGTCGCCTTCGGCGATCTTGCGCTTCTTGGCCACGAACACGCGCACGAGCTCGTTGACGCCGGGGGCAAGGTCATCGCCGTTGGCGCGCGAAAACGTCATCACGTCGATGACCACGCCGCCTTCGCCGTGCGGGACCTTCAGCGAGGTGTCGCGGACTTCACGTGCCTTTTCCTTGAAGATCGCGCGGATCAGCTTTTCCTCGGCGGTGAGCTCGGTTTCGCCCTTGGGCGTGACCTTGCCGACCAGCAGGTCGCCGGACTGCACTTCTGCGCCGATGCGCACGATGCCACGGTCATCGAGGTTGCGCAGCGATTCTTCCGAGCGATTGGGAATGTCGCGGGTGATTTCCTCGTCGCCCAGCTTGGTGGTGCGGGCGTCGACCTCGTACTCCTCGATGTGAATCGAAGTGAGCTCGTCGTCCTTGGTAAGGCGCGAGGACAGGATGATCGCGTCCTCGAAGTTGTAGCCCTCCCAGGACATGAACGCGACCCGCAGGTTCTTGCCCAGCGCCATCTCGCCCTTGTCGGTCGAAGACCCGTCGCACAGGACGGCTCCCTCGGTCACCTGCTGACCGCGCTTGACGCGTGGCTTCTGGTGGATGAGCGTGCCCTGGTTGGAGCGCATGAACTTCTGGAGCAAGTACTCGTCCCGCTCGCCGCCGGCGTCGATGACGATCTTCTCGGCGTCGACGTACACGACGGTGCCCGCGCGGCGCGCCAGCAGGATGTCGCCCGTATCGATCGCCGCCCGGCGCTCCATGCCCGTGCCGACGACCGGAGCGTCGGTCTTGAGCAGCGGCACCGCCTGGCGCTGCATGTTCGAGCCCATCAGAGCGCGGTTGGCGTCGTCGTGCTCGAGGAACGGGATCATCGCGGTGGCGACGGACCAGATCTGCTGCGGCGAGACGTCGATCAAGTCGACTTCCTCCGGCGGCACGGTCACGTAGTGACCGGCTTGCGTCCGGCACAGCACTTCAGACACGTCGATCGAGCCGTCTTCGCGCAGCGGAGTAGCAGCCTGGCCGATCAACTTGTCTTGCTCTTCGGTGGCGTCGACGTGGACGATCTCGTCGGTCACCTTGCCGTCTCGCACGACGCGGTAAGGCGTCGTGATGAAGCCGTGCTCGGAGATCTCGGCGTACGACGACAGGGAGCCGATCAAGCCGATGTTCGGCCCTTCTGGCGTTTCGATCGGGCACATACGGCCGTAGTGCGTCGGGTGGACATCGCGAACCTCGATGGGCGCGCGCTCGCGCGTGAGGCCGCCGGCGCCTAGCGCCGACAGGCGGCGGCGGTGCGTCAAGCCCGACAGCGAGTTGGTTTGGTCCATGAACTGCGACAGCTGCGAGGAGCCGAAGAACTCCTTGAGCGCCGCGACCACAGGCCGGATGTTGATGATCGTCTGCGGCGTGATGGTGTCGGCGTCTTCGGTGGTGAGGCGCTCGCGGACGACGCGCTCCATGCGGTAGAGGCCGATCCGGAAGGCTTCCTGGATCAACTCGCCGACCGTGCGCAGGCGGCGGTTGCCGAAGTGCTCGTACTCGTCAACCTCGTCCGCGACGGCTTCGTGCGACCAAGCGCGCGCTTCTGCCGCGAAATCCTTGACGTCGACGTCGCCCAGCTCTTCCGGCATACCGAGCTTCGTCGGCAGGGCGACGAGCTTGCGGATCAGGGAGATGATGTCGTCGTGGGTGAGGACCCGCGTGTCGAGATCAAGATCCAAGCCAAGCCGCTTGTTGAGCTTGTAGCGACCGACTCGCGTGAGGTCATAGCGCTTGGGATCAAAGAACAGCTGGTCGAGCAGGTTGCGAGCCGCGTCGACGCTGGGCGGCTCGCCCGGACGCTGCTTCTTGAACAGCTCGATCAACGAGCCTTCGGTGGTCCGCGTCACTTCGGTGTCGGAATCGACCGTGTTGCGGATGTAGAGCGAATTGTCGAAGAGCTCGAGGATCTCTTGATCGGACTCGTAGCCCATCGCGCGCAGGAGCACCGTGACCGGCAACTTGCGCTTGCGGTCGATGCGGACGAAGACCTTGCCCTTCTTGTCGATCTCGAGCTCCATCCAGGAGCCGCGAGCCGGCATGAGGTTCGCCACGAAGAGCTGCTTCTCCGGGTCCTTGGGCTCCATCAGGTACGCGCCGGGAGAGCGCACGAGCTGCGTGACGACCACGCGTTCGGTGCCGTTGATGACGAACGTGCCGCGTTCTGTCATCCACGGGAAGTCGCCCATGAATACCGACTGCTCACGGATCTCACCCGTTTCCCGGTTGATGAAGCCAACCGTGACGGTCAGTGGGCGCGCGTAGGTGAGGTCCTTCTCGCGGCACTCATCGAGCGAGGCGACCGGCTCGTCGAACTGGAAAGGACCAAACTGCACGGCGAGGTTACCCGTGTAGTCCTCGATCGGGGAGATGTCGTCGATCGTCTCGCGCAAGCCGCCCTTCTCGGTGTCCACCAACCACTCAAAAGACTTCTTCTGAATGTCGATGAGATGAGGGACCTCGATCGGCCGGTCAAGGCGCGCGAACGAGCGGCGGGTACGGAGAGCGTCAACGGAAGCCAAGATGGCTGCTCCTCTGGAACGGGCGGAAGACTGTAAAGACGTCGCGGTGCCGCCGTAGCGGGCCGTCGGCAAGCGGCGGGGCCCGGCGCGACAGCCGAAGATAGCACAGGGGTGCCTATGTCCCCACAAAGGGACTGTCGGCGCTCACGGACCCCGTCCGGCTCGCTTCCGTATGTGGCGGAAGGAGCACTGAAGGACGGCTGCGACTATCGGCCGACAGCGGGAGTGTAGCCCCCGAAGACCTCCAGCGTCGAAAGCGTCCCGCGGTGTGAGGGGTCCGGCGGGCCTCGGCGAGATCATGGAAGCCAACATCCAGATACTGCTGACAGCTCCGGCCCTCGCCTTGTACCTGCAGGCGCGCATACGGAGCCGGGAGATTGACGCCGTCGAACATGAGACCGAGGCGATCGAGCGAGGCTCGTCCGGGCGCTTCAGCCGCACGTCCCCGGAGACGTCGTCGCAGACGTACGCCGAGTAGTCACCGGAGCTTCACGCGCGCCTGACGATGCGGTCGGACAGGCGGCGCAGCGGTCCCCGAGGCGCGCGCAGAGGCGTCAGCGGTGGTGGCGGGAGCGGTGCCCCGGCCAAGATGGCGCGCGGAACCTCTAAAGCCAGCCAGTCGGCATGAAACGCCAGGGCCGGTAGTTCGACGACCGCTGCGGTGCGGAGTGCGTCGCGCAGGTGCGGAGGACGGCGATGCAGGTCGTGCGCGTCCGTGGCGACGTTATGGACAAGTCCTTCTTCGAGCATCCAGTAGGAGAACCGCTGCACTTCACGACCGAACTGGCCCAACAGCGATCCGGTGGTGATCTGCGTCAGCGCACCCGTACGAACGAGGGCCTCCAACCGTCCCGGCTGAGCGCGCATCATCGGTGAACGCTCCGGATGTGCCAGGACTATGCGATAACCGCGCTTGTGAAGCGCGAACACGATCGCGTCCATGGGGCTGGGAGACACCGTCAGAGGGCATTCGACGAGCAGCGCGTCGCTGTCGCCGAGCCGCAGCGCCCGGAGGTCGTCGTCGGACAATTCCATCGAATATGAGGCGTCGATTTCCGCGCCGCGGTGAATCTCGAGTGCAACACCGGCGTGAAGCAGCTCGAACTCGAGGTCGGCCACCGCGCCGGCGATCCCGTCGGGCGTGTTGCGGTAGTTCCACGAGACGTGTGGTGTGGCCACTATGGCTTGTG
>JADDQZ010000001.1:17214-24620 GCA_016781085.1 Actinomycetota bacterium | reverse complement strand
CTTCTCTTCATGGCCGCCGGCTCGCTGATCGCGGCGATGGCCGGCGTGCAGAACCTGGACAAGATGTCCGGCTTCCGCAAGGCGATGCCGTTCACCTACGCGTGTTTCATCATCGGCGGCCTGGCGCTCGCGGGCTTTCCGCCGTTCTCCGGCTTCTTCTCCAAGGACGAGATCCTCGCGGTGGTGGCGACGCGCGGCGACTGGTACGTGATCCTCGTCGCGGTGGCGTATCTGTCGTCGCTGATGACGGCGATCTACACCTTCCGCCTGATCTTCCGCGCGTTCTGGGGAGAGCCTTCTCCCGAAGCGCGCGAGCTTGAGCACGGGCATCTATTCCACGCAGAAGAACACCGCAACCCGGTGACCGGCGAACTGGAAGACACCGCCATCGGCTTCCCGGGCGCCGAGCACCACGTCGCCGAACAGGAAGCAACGATGAAGGCGGCGATGGGTGTCCTCGCCGTGGGCGCGATCTTCATGGGCTTCCTGCAGATCCCGCACGTCACGGCGGTGCTGCACGACTTCCTGCATCCGACGTTCGCGGAGTCACCTTACGCCGACGTCGAGCCCACGCTGGGCGCCACCCTAATCGGCATGGCGATCGGTACCGCCGTCGCGGCCCTCGGCATCTTCATCGCCTACACCCTCTGGGGGCGTGACCCGAATCGCCGGCACGCCTTCCACGAGCGATTCGCGTTCCCGCATCGCCTGCTCTCTCATCGTTGGTACTTCGACGAGCTGATCGACAACCTGATCGTCAAGCCGTTCGCATTCTTCGGACGCTTCGCGCGGAACACCTTCGAGCGCGTCGTCGTCAACGGCTTGTTCGTCGGCGGCACTTCCGGAGCCGTGCGCGCCGGATCGTCAGCCGTGCGGGGAGCACAGTCCGGCTACCTGCGTTACTACGCGGCGCTGCTGTTGCTCGGGGTCACCGGCCTCGCCTTCTACTTCCTCACGGCGGCCTCATGAACATCCCGCTTTCGATCATGCTCTTCTGGCCGGCGGTGCTGGGGCTCCTGGCCGCAGTGCTGCCGCGGGGTCTGGCCCGCTTCGTCGAGCTCGCCGGCGCCTTCGTGCCCCTCGCCTACGTCGTGGTGCTCGTGCTCGACTTCGATCCCGCCGGCGGGCCGCAGTACGTCACCGACGTCCCGTGGATTCCGGAGCTCGGCGTTCGCTATTCGCTCGCCATCGACGGCTTGAACCTGTGGTTGGTCGTGCTTACCACGGTGCTGTTCGCGGCATCGGCTCTGTGGATCGCGTTCCGGCCTGTGCACCACAGCCCGCGGCTCTTCGCCTTCCACTTCGGAATCGCCGAAACCGCCGTGCTCGGCGCACTCTTCGCACAAGACCTCGCGCTTTTCGTCTTGTTCTTCGACTTGATGCTCGTGCCGATCTACTTCCTGGTCGGGCAGTGGGGCGAGGGCGACCGCGTTGCAGCGACGGTCAAGCTGGTCATTTACACGCTCGTCGGTTCGCTGCTGATGCTTGCGGCGGCGGTGGCAACCGGCGTTCTTGTAGCGCAAGCCAACGATCAGCCGCTGTCGTTCGCGATCAACGACTTGATCGGCAACACCCTCTCCCCGACGACGCAGAACTGGCTGTTCCTCGGCTTTGCCCTGGCCTTCCTGGTGAAGATGCCGGCCTTCCCGTTCCAGGGTTGGATGCCCGACGGCTACCGCGCGATGCCGCTGCCCGTGCTCGTGTTCTTCTCCGGTGTTGTCTCCAAGGTCGCCGTCTACGGCTTCCTGCGGATCGTGCTGCCGATTCTCCCGGACGCTGCGCTCGACTTCCAGATGCCGCTGATGATCCTCGGAGTCATCTCGATCCTCTACGGCTCGGCGATGGCTTTCACCCAGACGAACACGCGACTGATCCTCGGCTACTCGTCGATGGCGCAGCTCGGCTTCATCATCATCGGCATTTTCTCGCTGACCGCGGAAGGCGCCCAAGGCGCAATCCTGCAGGCCGTCAACCACGGCCTGGTGGTCGCCCCGGTCTTCTTCATCATCGTGCTGCTGGCAGAGCGCGCCGGTGGCTCTGAAGACATCCGCGACATGGGCGGGCTTGCCCTGCGCGCGCCCGTGTTGGCCGGTCTGTTCTTGATCGCTGCCATGGCGACGCTTGCGATCCCCGGATCGGCCAACTTCGTCGGCGAATTCCTCATCCTGCTCGGCGCCTTCAAGAGCGAGCTGGTCATCGCCGCCCTCGCCTTCGTCGGCGTCGCGATGGCCTCGGTCTACATGCTGCGGATGTTCATCCGCACGATGCACAACCGGACCGGGCCTGCCGTCGAGTCACGCGAACTGGGTGTCCGCGACGCCATGGTGATCGTGCCGCTGGTGCTCGCGATCCTGGCCTTCGGCCTCTACCCGCAGCGCGCGCTCGAACAGTCTGAAAACAGTGCACGAGCTTCTATTCGCGCCGTGCAGGAACGGACCGGAGCGGGCACTCAAGCCGCCGCGAAACCGTCGCTGACCCGAGAAGGTCGCACGGCTACCGCTTCTGGAGAGACACACCCATGAACGCAATCCTCGCCGCCACCGTGAAGACGCCGGATATCGACTGGGGAGCGCTTGGACCGCTGATCGCGCTGACTGTCGGCGCTTGCGTGGTGTTGATGACCGGCCTCCTGCGCTCTCCGGCGGCGCGCACCAACCTCGTTCCGGCTTTGGCCACGCTCACCCTGATCGTGGCCGGCGCGCTGGCAATCGGCCAATGGGACTCCAATGCGGACGTGCTCGAAGAAGCGTTGCGGATGGACAACCTCGCGCTGGCCATGACGGTGCTCTTCTGCTTCGCGGGTGTGCTCACTGTCGCCTTGTCGCTACGCGACCTCGCGCCGCGCGACGCAGGGCACGGCGAGTACTACGCGCTGCTGCTGGTCGCCGTCATGGGCATGGTCGTACTTGCTTCGGCGCAGAACCTCGTGACGGTCTTCCTTGGCTTCGAAGTCCTTTCCATCCCGCTGTACGTCTTGTGCGCCACGCACCTTTCGAGCGAGGGGTCACTTGAATCGGGGTTGAAGTACCTGATCATCGGCTCGGTCGGCTCCGCTTGCCTGCTCTACGGCTTGGCACTGCTGTACGGAGCAACCGGCGCCACGGACTTCGACGCGATCGCGCAAGCGGTGGGCGGTGGAGAGATCCGCGGCGACGTCTTGTTCTTATCCGCCCTCGCCTTGATCCTCACGGGCCTCGCGTTCAAGGCCTCTGTCGCTCCTTTCCACCAGTGGACGCCTGACGTCTACGAGGGAGCGCCGACCCCGGTAACGGCTTTCATGGCGGTCGCCACGAAGGCCGCGGCCCTCGCCATCATCGTGCGCTTGTTCGACGTCGCCGTCGTCGGCGCCGTCGACGACTGGGCTCCCGCCATGGCGGCGCTCGCGGTCATCACGATGCTGGTTGGCAACGTCGGGGCTATCGGCCAGTCGTCGGTCAAGCGAATGCTCGCCTACTCGTCGGTAGCGCAAGCCGGCTACATGCTGGTCGGCGTCATCGTCTCGACGCGACTGGGCGTGCAAGCCCTCACCTTCTACCTGGTCGCCTACGTGCTCATGAACATGGCCGCATTTGCGGTCATCGTCGCCCGCGAGCGCGAGACCGGCTTGGGCGACGACATCTCCGCATTGCGGGGGCTTGGCGCCGAACGACCGACCCTTGCCTGGCCGATCACCATCGCCATGCTGGCGCTGGCCGGCTTTCCCGCCACCATGGGTTTCTGGGGAAAGATCTACCTGATCGACGCGGCGGTCGACAATGGTTGGGCTTGGCTCGGCGTGGCGATTGTTCTCGGATCCTCACTTTCGCTCGTCTATTACCTGCGTGTGGTGGCCGCCGTCTGGATGCCCTCTCTCGAATCTTCGGTTGCAGTCGCGGCACGGCCCGCAGGTGCGCGGCCGATCATGGCGGGTGCATCGCCTGAAGCCGACGACGTGGCCGACACCCGGGCCGGAGCAGTTCCCGCTGGTGGCGACACGCCCACCGCAAGCACCGCGCGCGGCACCCACGAGGAGAGAACGGATGCTGATATCGGCGACGGTCGCGACCCATCGGGGCGCGACCGGGCAGCTGATCGCGACCACGTCGGACGCGATCACCGCCACGTTCACCAGCCTGAGGTCGTGCTCGTCGCCGTTGCCTGCGCTGCGGCGGTTCTCCTCTTAGGCGTCTTCCCCGATCCGCTCTTCGATGTCGCTCGCGATGTCGGCGAGGCGTTCGGGAACTTCGACTAGTTCGCGTCTGACGTAGTCCCGCAAGGGGGGCGAGAAACGCCGCACGCACCCTCTTACGGGATGTGCGCCGCTTTTTGAGCGATTCAGGACAGGCTTCTTCCGATTACGTCGCCCTTGTCGCTGTCGTAGCGCTTGTGTTGGGCGGGGTAGCCGCCGTGGCCACGCCCGCCCTTGGTTACAGCGTCTTAGGCGCGATGCGTCATGCCGTCTGCGTGGTGGGCGGCGCCATCTGCAGTTCAGAGGAGGCGCACCGAGCCGGACTCGATCCGTGCGTCGTGCAGCTCGAGAGCGACGGGCGCCGTGTCGGAGTCGCCATCGTGGTGGTCCGGCTGCGGCGCGGAGACAAGATGGTGGTCGAGCGCAAGTCCGACGGGAGTACGAGCGTCGCTTTCGTAGACGACAGAGACCTGGGCCTCGAAACGGGAATCGGCCTGAAGTTGGGCAAGGCCGGGCTCAACGTCAAGGCAGAGGCGGGGGGCGGGGCTCGATTCACCACTGGCCGCGCCTACTCGTTCGCCGACTGGGAAACGGCGCGGACGTTCATGGAACGCTACGCCCACGAAGAAGACACCATGGGCGAGCTCAAGAACGCTGCTCGGAGCATCGCGCCCGGCCACGTTCCACACGAGCTTCCCTCCGCGCAGGAGACGTCATACGAGGCGGGGGGCTGGACGGAAGTCGACGCCGTCTTCGACACGCCAAATCCTGGACGCGCTTCCAAGGAAGCACAGGCCGGAACTGACGGGGCCGTGATCCTCGGCCGGCGTCGTCGAGGAAGCCAGACCACCGTCTACGTCCAACTCGACCGCGCGGCGAGCCTCGGGCTCGGGGCTGTCGTGTCGGCCGTGGGCGCTTCATTCGGGAGCGTGCTCGGAGTCACGTTCACCGACGGGAAGATGACCAACGCAGTCGTATCAGGCTCGGCCGAAGTGTCGAGCGACTTCGAGTTGTACGGACACTCCACCAGCATGAAGGCGCTTGGCACGAAACTTCGATCCGGCGCCGTGAGCTCGGAAGCAGCCGTGCGTTCCGGTCGCGCCGTCGAAAGCCGCGTGTCGCTCGATCTCCGCGAACCGCACAATCGCGCAGCCGTCGAGGGGATGTTGGAAGTCGTGAGTGGTCGCGCTCCTGTCGTCTTGTGGCCGGGCCGGATCAAGGCGCTGGGCCAGCGCCTGGACCAGAACGGCAAGGTAGATCTGGAGTTGTTCGACACGAACACGTCCGAAAGCGACTCGTCGCTCGAGGCAGCGCTCGGGTTGAAAGCCGGGATAGAGGACGTGCGCACGCACAGCAGCCGCCGGTTGATCGGCGCGTGGACGGCGAGCGGCGGGGACGCCATCCGCGAACGAGAGGACTGCTTGAACGCTGTTCCGGCCTCCCCGCCGCCTCCGCCGATAGCCTGACCGGCCCGTGCAGCGTCCCGTCGAGCACTTCTCTTGCACCGAGCGTGCGCGGCTCGCTCCGCACTTCACGAGCCTGCAAGCGCCCGTCTTCGGCCTGGTGAACCTTCCCGAAACGGTCAAGGGAGCGTTGTTCGCGCGCTACTCGCGCTATCCCGGAACCCTGCGCCGGCTGTTTCTCGACGAGTTCGCCGACTCGCTGGCCGTGCCGCCATCGACCGACGATTCAGAAGGCTCACGCGCAGCCGAGCTCTACGAACGCATCTTCGTGGGTTACGGAGACGATTCCGTCGCCCAGCTTGGTGGTGCGCACGTCGCCTGCGAATGGGTCTCCAACGTCCTCACCAAGATCTTGCAACGGCCGCGGCTGGCTTCGTATCTGGAACAAAGCACGCGCTACATCGCCTATGACGCGCCGATGCCAGGCGGCGGCTACCGCTACCACTCCGAAGCCTCGTTCGGCCCCGCCTACTCAGACGCCATGGACTTCCTCTTCCGCGTCTATTCCTCAGCTCTGCCGGAGCTCGAAGCGTGGGTCGGGACCACCTGGCCGAGAGCCCCCGAGACCTCCCAAGCCGCTCACGACCGCGCGGTCAAGGCCAAGGCGCTCGACCTGCTCCGGGGCCTGCTGCCGGCTGCGTCGCTGTCGCATATGGGGATCTACGCCAGCGGCCAGGCGTACGAGCAGCTGATCCTGCACCTGCTCGCCCACCCGCTGCCAGAAGCGCGCTACTACGGCGAAGGTCTGTTGACGGCACTGCAAGCCGTGATGCCGAGTTTCGTCGCTCGCGTGCCGCGTCCCGAGCGCGGCGGGCGCTGGGTCGAGCACTTGAGCAACCGCCGCGCCGCCGAGCAGCGCTTGGTGGCGCGGCTCGGACTCGATCGCGACGTTGAAGCCGATTCGCGCGCGAGCGTGACGTTGCTGGATGTCGAAGGCGACGAGTCCAAGCTGCTGTCGGCGTTGTTGTTCGAGGCCGCAGGCGCGGGTGAGGCGGCGATCCGTACGCGCGTCGAGCAACTCGATGCCCACGAGCGCGCGCATGCGCTGCACGAGCTGGTCGGTGAGCGCGAGAACCGCCGCCATCGCCCAGGCCGCGGCTTCGAGGCACTGCGCTATCGCTTTGAGATCGTCTCTGATTACGGCGCCTTCCGTGACTTGCAGAGACATCGCCTCCTGACGGTCCAGTGGCAAGCCCTTTCGCCTGACCTGGGCGCCGAAATCCCCGAAGAAGTCCACATCGCCGGACTCGGAGACCGCTACGAGGCTGCGCTCGAGCGATCGCAAGCCGAATACGACCGGCTGCTGCTCGAGGGCCCGCCGGGCTCGGCTCCCTACGCACTCTGCCTCGGCTACCGGATCCGTTACGTGCTGGACCTCAATGCCCGCGAGGCGATGCACCTCATCGAACTGCGTTCCGGCCGAGAAGGACACCCCAGCTACCGCGCCGTCGCCCACGAGATGCACCGGCTGATCGCCGAAGTCCACCCTGGCGTCGCCGCCGCCATGACGCACGTGGACCCCGAAACCGAACCGCGGCTCGAACGCATCCTGTCGGAGATCCGCACCGAAGCCAAGCAGCGGGCCAAGCCCAGCTAACTGTCTCCCAGCAGCCTGCTCCCGCATCCGCTGCGGCGCCTCGCAGCGTCGCGCGATGCCTCGACGTCAGCCGTCGTGGCTGGCCTCGTCGCCATCCTCGTGTCGTTCTCGGGGCCGTTCGTGGTCGTCCTCGCTGCCGCCAAAGCGGTGGCCTCAGTCCAGAACAGACGACGTCGTG
>JADDQZ010000001.1:4899-17060 GCA_016781085.1 Actinomycetota bacterium | reverse complement strand
GGGTATGGGCGATCTCCATCGGCAGCGGCATCACCGGCGTCGGGCTGAGCCTGCTGACCCGTACTCCCGTGATCACCGCATGGTCGACGCCCGGAGCGGCGCTGCTCACTTCAGCGCTGGCCGATTACCCGTATGCAGAAGCGATCGGCGCCTTCGTCGTCGCCGGCGTGCTGATGGCGGTCGTGGGAGCCACCGGGCTCTTCGGACGCATCCTCGACCGCATCCCGCCAGCGATCGTCGCCGCGATGCTGGCGGGAATCCTCTTCCCCTTCGCGCTCGCCGCGTTCGCGGCGCTGTCAGCCGCCCCGGAAATCGTCGCCCCGGTCCTCGTGGCGTTCGTGCTCGCCAAGCGCATCTTGGCTCGGTACGCCGTTCTTCTCGCGCTGCTTGCCGGTGTCGCGGCCGCGAGCGTCACAGGACAGCTTGACTTCTCGGGCGTGCGACTGGCGGTCGCCAAGCCGCTGCTCGAAGTCCCGGCTTGGTCGCTGAGCGCGATCGTCGGCCTCGCGTTGCCTCTCTTCATAGTCACATTCGGCTCCCAGCAAGCCCCGGGGATGGGAGTGCTCCGAGCCGCGGGCTATAAGACGAACGACCGCCTGCTGATCGGCTCCACCGGCCTCTTCTCGGCACTCCTGGCGCCGTTCGGGTCGCACGCGATCAATCTTGCCGCCATCACGGCCGCGATCTGCACGGGCGAAGAGGCGCATCCCGACCCGCAGCGCCGCTACGTGGCCGGACTCGCTTGCGGAGCGCGCTTTGGCACATCGGCGCGGCGTTCTGGGGCCTCGTCTTCGGTGTCGTCGCCCACGCGATCCTGTCGTGGAGGCCGCCCGGCAGCGCCGACAAGCGATCGTGAGACTGAGCTATCGATCAAGTGTCGGCGCCCGCACCCTGCGGCTTGACCGCCAGAGCAAGCTCACGCTGAACCGAACGGCTGCGGCGGCGGCGCTGCAACGAGCGAGCGATGAGCCCGTAGCTCGGGGACACGAACAGCGCGATGGCAAAGCACAAGGCGGCAACGAGTCCCATCGCCCCTGCGATCGAAGCATCGACGCTCACCGCTCCCCAATACCCGGCGACCGCGCTGATCCAGCCGATCGCAAGCGTGGTGGCGACCATCAGCCACAGGCGGTCTGTCAGCAGGTACGCCGTCGTTGCCGGAACGATCAGCAACGTGACCACGAGGATGGCGCCAACGGACTCGAACGCGGTCACCGCGGTGATGGCCACCGCTACGAGGAGCAGACGGGAGAGCAGCTTCGGTGAAATGCCGATCGTGCGGGAGAATTCCGGATCGAAGGTCGTCGCTTTGAACTCCTTCCACAGCAGGACGACGAGCAGGATGTTGACCAGCGCAACGCCTGAAAGCAAGACGATCGAGCGGGCGATTTCGACTCCGGCAATCGGCAGCGTCTCGAAGGGAGAAAACGCGATTTCACCGTAGATCGTCGAATCCAAGTCGAGGTGGATGTCGCTGGCGTAGCGCGTGATTCCGAGCACGCCGACTGAGAACAGGGCCGGAAAGACCAGCGCGATCGCGGCGTCGCCTCTGACCAGGTTCGTTCCCTTCAACGCGTCGATCGCCAGCACGCACAGAATCGCGAACACGGCTGCGCCGCCGATGACCGGCAGCGGCGCGCGGGTGTGGAAGATGAGCCAGATCACGACGATGCCAGGCAGAACCGCATGGCTGACGGCGTCGCTGGTCAGCGCCACGCGGCGCAGCACCAGGAAGGGACCCAGCAGGCCGGCGGCGGTGGCCACCAAGCCGGCGGTGAGGATGATCGAAAGGTTGTCGCTCATCTAGCTCTCCTTCACCGCGAGCGCTTGCAAGCGGTCCGCATAGTGGTCTCCGAGGCTGGCGCGCAGGTCGCTGGGATTGGGCTCGCGCGCGTCGGGCAGTTGCAATTGCCAACCATGCTCAAGCCAGGCCGACCACAGGTTGCGCCGCTCGAGTACCGCGTGGGCGGCGGCTGCGCCGATCTCCGACAGGTGCAAGCGATCGCCGTCGCGGGCGAGCATGCCTTCTCGGTCCAGGCGCCGCAGGACGCGGCGCAGGACGCGTGGATCCCGCCCGCTGACGAGCGCGAGCTCCGCGGCAGTCGGCGGAGGGCCGGCGTGGATAGCCGTTTCGATGTCGACCATAACGCCTTCGGTGAGCGTCCGGCGACGGTCACGAGCCAACTTGCGCGCACGCCAGATCACACCGCGGCCCGGGGCGAGCAAAACACACGCCATCACGACGAGGAAGCCGACGAGCACGATGACGGGACCCGTCGGAAGCTCCGCGCGGGCCGACAGCAGCGCCCCGGTGACGCCGACGACCGCGCCGATGAGCGCCGACACCGGCAATACGACCGCGAGCCGGCCGGCGAGCTGGCGGGCGGCCACGGTCGGGACCACGAGCATCGCCACCATCAGGATGGCGCCCACTGTCCGCAGGCCGACGATCACCGCTACCACGAGCAGCGCGGTCATCGCGACCTCGAGGACTCGGACAGGCAGACCAACAGACCCCGCAAAGTTGGGATCGAAGAGCGTCGTCTTGAGCGCGCGGAAAAGGAGCGCGACAAGCGTGAGTGAGATCGCGCTCAAGATCGCCATGACGATCAGGTCGCGTTCGAGCAGTCCCGCCGCTTGGCCGAAGAGGTACTTCTCCAGGCCCGCCTGATTGGCGTTGTTCGTGCTGGCGATGTAGGTGAGCAGCACGATGCCGAGCGAGAAGAAGCTTGAGAGGACGACGCCGATGGCCGCGTCGGGACGGATCCGGCTGGTTCGCTCGATGCCAACCATCATCAGCGCGCCGACGATGCCCGCGCAGGCTGCGCCGGCCAGCAGCGTTCCGACGTCCTTGGCGCCCGTGACCAGAAAGGCGACGGCTACGCCCGGAAGCGCTGAATGCGCGAGCGCGTCCCCGACCAGGCTGCGCTCGCGTAGCACGGCGAAGACGCCGAGCGCTCCCGCGGTCATACCCAACAGCGCCGCGCCGACGACGACAACGGCGTCGGGATACGCAAGCGGCAGCAGATCGATCAAGCTGCCCATCGCGGCTCCTGCTCCTCGGTTTCGAGTCCCCCGGCCGCGCCGTAGGCGCGCCGCAGAGTCTCGGGCGTCAACACATCGGCCACCGGGCCGGCGGCGATGGCGCGGACGTTGAGCAGCAGCACCCAGTCGAACGCCGCGCGCACCGTGCCGAGGTCGTGGTGGACGACGATCACCGCCCGACCTTCGTTGCGAAGCTCTTGCAGCAGACCGAGGATGTCGGCTTCCGTCCGCGCGTCGACGCCCGCGAAGGGCTCGTCCATGACCATCACCTGAGCTTGCTGCGCCAAGGCTCGGGCGATGAAGACGCGTTGGCGCTGACCGCCGGAGAGCTGACCGATCTGGCGGGAGGCGTACGCCGCCATCCCGACCCGCTCCAGGCAGTCGGCAACCAGCGTCTGGTCAGAACGCTGGACGCGCCGGACCCACCCGATCTGGGCGTAGCGGCCCATCTCAACCACTTCCCGCACGGTGATCGGGAAGTCCCAGTCGACGGCGTCACGCTGCGGGACATAGGCGACCCGGTCGCGGCTCGTCTTGACCGGACGGCCTTGGATGAGCGCCTGTCCGGCATCGGTCGCAATCAGGCCGAGCGCCGCTTTGAGCAGGGTCGATTTGCCGGCGCCGTTGGGACCGACGATCGCCGACAAGGCCCCCATGGGGAAGGTCGCGTCAACGTCCCAGAGAACCGGGCGCGAGCTGTACGAGGCCGTCAGGCGCCGAACTTCCAGGGCGGGGGCAGCCAAGGTCTCGGCCGTCGATCTCATTTCAGTGCCCCTGCGATCTTGTCGGCGTTTGCGCGGACCATCCCGACGTAAGTCCCTTCGGGTGTGCCTTCGTTTCCGGCAGCGTCGGCGTAGAGCTCGCCTCCGATGCGCGCCTTGTGTCCGAGCCTGTCGGCGGCGGCGAGAACCGCTTCGATCGTCTGGCGCGGAACGCTGGACTCCACGAACACGGCCTTGACGTTGCGATCTTGCAACGTCTTGGCGACGCGGCGGACGTCGGTGGTAGTCGCCTCTGCCGCGGTCGAGATCCCCTGGATGGCTTCGACGTCGATGTCGTACGCGCGGCCGAAGTACTCGAAAGCGTCGTGGGAAGTGACCAGCACGCGGCGATCGCGCGGGATCTCGGCGATGCGCTTTTGAACGTACGCGTCAAGCTTGTCGAGCTCGCCCAGGTAGCGGTCCAGGTTGCGGTCGTAGTCCGCCGCGTTCTCCGGATCCTTTTCCCTGAGCGTCGCGGCGATCGTGCGCGACACCGTCTTCCAGTTCTCCACGTCGAACCAGATGTGCGGGTCGTACTGCTCCGCGACGCCTTGCGGCGGGTCCAGGAGCTTTTCCCGCGGAAGGTCCGTGGTGACCGGGACGGTCGTCTGGGTTTCCTCGAGCTTGTCGAGCAGGTCGGCCATCTTGCCTTCGAGCTGAAGGCCGCCGTAGAAGATGACGTCTGCGTCGCGCAGCGACTTGACGTCGCCGGCGCTCGCCTTGTAGAGGTGAGGGTCCACCCCGGCGCCCATCAAGCCGGTCACTTCGACGTGATCGCCGCCGATCTGGCGGACGGTGTCGGTGATGAAGTTCGTCGTCGTGGTGATCTGGACCTTGCCGCCACCGGCTTGGTCAGCCGACGCGTCGCCTCCACTTTCTCCGCCGCACCCAGCGAGGGCCAAGAGCAGTAAGGCCGCGACAGCGAAAAAGCGGCTTGCGTAGCGCGGCGAGCCGGCACTGGCGGCGTGCGGCTTGAATCGAGGCAACGTGTTCATCGGCGACTCCGTGGCTGTTCGTTCTGAAAATTGCACCGTGTCAGCGGCCCTGTCAGCGGCCACAGACGACGTTGGAAAGCGGCTGCTCAGGGCGGCGCGCGTGCGGTTCTTCAGTAAAGCGCAACATTAGATTTAGTCAAGCCTAAATCTGGTATGGGAGCTCCTTCTTTCTGCCGTACCGCGCCCCCGCTCAGCCCTCGTCGTCCTCGTGGCGCGCGATGCTGGCCGACAACTGCGCCATGACGTCAGGGTCCCGGAGAGTCGTGACGTCGCCCAGCTCACGCCCTTCGGCGATGTCGCGCAGGAGCCGTCGCATGATCTTGCCCGAACGCGTCTTCGGTAGATCATCGGCCCAGATCACGCGCTTGGGACGGGCCAGCTTCCCGATTCGCTTCGCTACGTGCTCGCGGATGTCGCCGACAAGCTCGTCGGTGCCGTCCTGGGCGCCTTGCAGCGTGACGAACGCCGTAATCCCCTGACCGGTGTCCTCGTCGGCTTGACCGATGACGGCGGCTTCGGCCACACGCTCGTGGGAGACGATCGCCGACTCCACTTCCGCGGTCGAAAGCCGGTGCCCGGAGACGTTGATGACGTCGTCGACGCGCCCTATCACCCAGAAGTAACCGTCCTCGTCGCAGCGCGCCGCATCGCCGACGAAGTAGGTGTCTCGGCCGTACTTGGACCAATAGGTCTCGATGAAGCGCTCCGGCTCCTTGTAGAGCGTGCGCAGCATGGCCGGCCACGGTTGCTTGAGCGCGAGATAACCCTGCTCGGCACCGGCTTCCTCGCCGTTGCCGTCGAGCACCGCGGCCTTGACTCCCGGCAGCGGGTGTGTGGCCGAACCCGGCTTGGCTTTAGTCAAGCCCGGCAGCGGGGAGATCATGATCGCGCCCGTCTCGGTTTGCCACCAGGTATCGACGATCGGGCAACGGCCACTGCCGATGACTTCGCGGTACCACAGCCACGCCTTGGGGTTGATCGGCTCGCCGACCGTGCCGAGCAGGCGCAGCGACGACAGGTCACGGCGCTGAGGGTATTCGACGCCCCACTTCATGCACGCCCTGATCGCCGTCGGCGCGGTGTAGAAGAGCGACACCTTGTATCGCTCGACGAGCTCCCACCAGATGTCCTTGTCCGGATAATCGGGCGCACCTTCGTACATGACGCTGGTGGCGCCATTGGCCAGGGGTCCGTAGACGATGTAGGTGTGCCCGGTGATCCACCCGACGTCGGCCGAGCACCAGTAGACGTCTTCGTCGGCTTTGAGATCGAAGACGTACTTGTGCGTGAACGCCGCCTGCGTGAGATAACCGCCGCTGGTGTGCAGGATGCCCTTGGGCTTCGCCGTAGAGCCCGACGTGTAGAGGATGAACAGCGGGTGCTCGGCGTCAAACGGCTCTGCCGGGCACGCGTCGGCCGCGCTCGCCAGCAGCTCGTCGTAGAAGAAGTCGCGCCCGTCGGTCATGGGCGCGTCCGTGCCGGTGTTGCGCACGACGATCACGCGCTCGAGGGATCGAAGGTCTCCCATGACGTCGTCCACCGCGGACTTGACCGCGGCAACGCGGCCCTTGCGCCGTGCGCCGTCGGCGGTGATCAGGACGCGGGCGTCGGAGAACTCCATCCGCTCGCGCACCGATTCAGGAGAGAAGCCGCCGAAGACGACGTTGTGCGGCGCACCGATACGCGCGCACGCGAGCATCGCCACAACGACTTCCGGAATCATCGGCAGGTAGACGCCGACGACGTCGCCCGACTTCACGCCGAGCTCACGAAGGGCGTTGGCGAGCTTCTGGACGTCGCGCAAGAGCTCCGCGTAAGTGACGTCGCGTTCTTCGCCTTCTTCCCCGCGCCAGTGAAAGGCAACGCGATCCCCGCGCCCCGCCTCAACATGGCGATCGAGACAATTGTGCGAGACGTTCAGCTGGCCACCGTCGAACCAGCGGGCGAACGGCGGATTCGACCAGTCGAGCGCTTGAGTCCATTCGCGTTGCCAGTCCAGCTCGCGCGCCTGGCGCTCCCAGAACGCAACGAAGTCGCTGTCGGCTTCCCGGTGCATGGCGTCGTCGGCCACCAGCGAGCGCTCGCGAAATTGCGGCGTAGGCTCAAACCACTTCTGCTGCTGCAACTGCTCGAGCCGGGCTTCCAGCGTCATGTCTGAGTGCGCCATGACGGGATTCTCGCAAGTCGGGAACAGCGAGCGTGAAACGTCAGCGCCGCCGTTTGCGCTTGCGCTTGCTCGGTGCCGGCCTGGCGGCTCCTGCCGTAGCTTCAGTGCCACCACTCCTCGCGCCCTGGCCGCCGCTTCCCTTCGACGGCTCGCTCCGCGTGGCCGAACGGCTTGCGTCGGCGGAGGGTTGCCTTCCGGGACCGCGGTTGCGCTTGCGCGGCTTGCTCACGTCCTCCTGCGCCTCGGTCTCTCGCGCTTCCTTGAGTTCCTGCTGCGTAAGCCAGGGCTCGGCTTTGCCGCTGGTCCAGGCCGGGGGCGTGGCATCCGGCCAGCGCCCCGAGACGACGATCGCCAGGGCCACGAACCAGAACGACTGAACGATCGGCAGCGGGCCGCCAAAGACGGGCACAGCAAGCAAACCGCCCGCGATAACGCCGAGGATGCCGAGAAAGCGAAACAGCAACCCGGTGCGCATGGCGTTCAAGCACACGAGCACGAACCCAATCCCGAGCAGGAACCGTCCGGCCCGCTCCATCAGCTCTCCAGCGTTGACCAGCGAGGTGTCCAGTCCCGCGATCGACTCGACGGTGCGCGGCCCGCTGAGGGCCTCCTCTACGACCCGAGCCGTTCCCGCAGTGACGATTAAGCCGGCAAGGGCGAAGAGCACAGCGCCAAGCAGCGGCAGGTACACGGCCCAGCGCTGAAACTCGGGCCGGCGCGCCCGCGTCGCCGCGCCTAGGTACGCCAGTGCCAAGCCGGCACACACGAGGCCGATGGCGTTGGCGGCCGCGATCGCCAGCAGCAGCGCCGACTGCTCCTCGAAGAACTCATACAACTCGATGTGCAGCGACGGCAGCTTGCCGATCGGCCCGGGCTCGACGGCGCGGCCCAGGGAATCGAGCAGCACCGCGCGCGGGGCGTCGTTGTAGACGAAGGCATTGGCCAGCCCCGCCAGCAGCGGCAACAGCGCCGCTAGCAGCGCGGCGGCCACTACCCGCGGACGTTGCCGGCGCTCCCAGGAGAGCTGCTGTTGAGAGCCGGCGGCCAAGACGAGCCCATGCTACGACGCGCCCGGGGGTAGGATCGGAGCATGGAAGGCTTCGGATTCTTCAATGACCCTGATTTCCAGCGCCGGATGCAGGAGATGGCCGAGCAGCTCCAAAGCTCGCAATCGATTGCCTGGGCTGACAATGCGATCAAGCTCGCGGTCGACATGACCGTCGCGTCGATCAACCGCATCAACGTGCAAGGCACACCCGAACAGCAGGCTCATCAGATCCGCGCTGTGATGGCGGTCGTCTTCCCCGAAGCAGTGACGCTGGTGCGCGAGGCGCGCCAGGGCCTTTCCTGATCTCCCGCTACGGCGTGAGCGCTCGCTTGCGCCGCTGCGAGAGCGGATGGACCGTTGTACGGTGCGTCTCGTGGTGCAAGCAGCGTTGAAGGCGAGTCTTCACGTCCAGGTGTGGGCGCCGGTTCCGTGAGCCTGCGCCTGCGCCGCGCGGAGCCACGCGACGCCGCGGCCATCGCGGCCATCCACAACCAGGGAATCGAAGACCGGTCGGCGACCTTTGAGACCGAGCCGCGCACTCCCGACGACGTCCGCGACCGCATCGCGGATCCCAGCCAACCGTTCTGGGTCGCCGAGCGCGATGGCGACATCGTCGCGTGGGCGGGCATCACTAGGCCAGATCCGCGCGAGAACGTCGCCGGGGTAGGCGAATACACGATCTACGTGGCTCGTCAGCACCGCGGCCAAGGCAGCGGGCGTCCGCTGTTGGAAGCCCTGTGCGATGACGCCGCCGCCCACGGCTACTGGAAGCTGATCGGCCGCATCTTCACCACCAACGAGTCGTCACTCGCCCTCGCACGCCGTTGTGGGTTTTACGACGTGGGAATCCACCGTCGCCACGGACTGCTCGATGGCGAGTGGAAGGACGTGCTGGTGGTGGAAAAGCTGCTGACCTAGCCGTTCGGCACGGTCCCGGGCAAAGCGCACCAACGCTCAGGCCTTCGCCAGCTCCGCGAGCGCGGCGAGCACCATGTCGTCGTGGGTCTTCGGTGAGGCCTTCGGGATGACGTGCCGGACTACTCCCGCTTCATCGATGACGAACGTCGAGCGCTGCGCGCCCCAGTACTTGCGCCCGTACATCGACTTCTCGCCCCAGACGCCGTAGGACTCGCAGACGACGTGGTCGGCGTCGGCGAGCAGCGTGAAGTTCAGCGACTGCTTGCCGTGGAACTTCTTTACGGCGGCGACAGGATCCGGGGACACGCCGACCACCACCGCGCCGGCCGCTGCGTATTCCGAAGAACGGTCGCGGATACCGCATGCCTGTGTGGTACACCCGGGCGTGTCCGCCTTGGGATAGAAGTACAGGACGACCTTGCGTCCGACGAAATCACTGAGGGCAACGGCATTGCCGTCCTGGTCGGCAAGCTCGAACTCGGGGGCGATGTCCCCCGGGGTTGGCATCGTCGAATCGGTCATGGGAACAGGATGATCCCCCGCCTTCGGAGTTCACGACAAGCGCCGGACTCCAAGGGGCGCGTCACTTGAGCAGCCGCGAGAGCCGACGGTCCTTGAGCACTTTTCCTTCCGTCTGGCACTCCGGGCAGTAAGTCATCACGTAGTCCTCGTAGAAGACGCCTTCAAGCACGGTTTCACAACGCGGGCACGGCTTGCCTTGTTCGGCGTGCACGCGTACGGGCTTGGGAAACTTCTCGGGAAGCGGGAGCTGAACCTTTTCCTCGTAGACCTGAAGCACGCGGCCGAGCTCGGCGATCGTGGCGTCGCGTAGAACGGACGCCTCCTCCGGCGAGAGGTCGTTGCCGCGCTTGAACGGCGACAGCAGCGCGGCGTGAAGAATCTCGTCGGCCCAAGTGCGCCCGATCCCGGCGATCACGCGCTGATCACGCAACAAGTTGTGAAGCGGCCGCGGCGCGTCGAGCAGCGTGGAAAACTCAGGCGGGTCCGGCCACGCCTCAGGCCCCAAAGTGGCGAGGCTGTCTTCGCTCTCGACATCCTCGGGCCGCAGCAGCTTCACCCACGCCGCTTGCCGTGTGCCGAACTCGCGCACCCGCAGCTCCCGCCCTTCGGGCAGGCGGATCAGGAGGCGTGAAGTCCGGTCGCGCATCGAGGCGCGCTTATCCAGCAATTGCATCCGGCCCGCGCTCATCAGGTGCACGAGCAGCGTCAGCGGACCCAGAGCGGCCGATTCGACGTCGAACAGGAGCACCTTGCCGCGCCGGCGAACACCGGTGAACTGTCCTTGGTCGAGCGCCTGCAATGGAGGATCGAAGGTCTTGACCGCATTGATGCCGGGAGCGAGCACCGATTCGATTTTCTCCCCGGACAGCGCGGGAGCGAGTCGTCGCGCGACGATCTCCATTTCCGGCAGCTCCGGCATGACGCAGAGGCTACTCCCGGACCGATATCTCGGCCTTAGCTCTCCTGGCGCCTCTGACCAGCGGGCACGTCACTCATGCGCTGACCCATGTAGCGTGGCCACATGGACACCTGGATTGCGGACTCGGCGACAGACATCGCTCGTCGCGCCGAGCGCGAGCTTGAAGCGCTGGTCGCCGTTTCCTCACCTTCAGGAGATGTCCACGGCGCGGACGAATGCGCTGCGGTGTGCTCGGCGCTGGCGCCGGCCGAAGCGCAAGTACAACGGCTTGCTTGTTCGTCACCCGGTCATGCGCGCGACATCCTGGCGAGCGTGCAGGGAACCGGGCAAGGGCGGCTGTTGCTGCTGGGCCACGTCGACACTGTTGTCGCCCATGCCGAGCACCGGCTGCTCGAACGCCGCGAATCCTGCCTGATCGGTTCCGGATCGGTCGACATGAAGGGCGGAGTGGTGCTCGCGCTGGGCGTTCTGCGCGCGCTGACTCAACGGCCGCAGGACTTCGCCGAAGTCGCGCTGCTGCTTGTCGTCGACGAGGAGTGGCGGACGGCTCCGTTCGCACACGTAGAGCGCTTCACAGGGTGGGATGCGTGCCTGTGCTTTGAAGCCGGCGAGTTGACGTCCGGGGGTGCCGAAGGCGTCGTCGTCCGTCGCAAGGCCGCGGGCACCGTGCGCGTTACCGCCAGCGGGCGTGCGGCGCACTCCGGCGCCGCCCCCGACGCGGGCATCAACGCCCTACTGGCGCTTGCGAAGGCGGCGCAAGCCGTAGCGGCTTGCCATGACCCCACCGGACCCAGCCGGCGCACCGCGGTACCGACGGTTCTGCATTCCGGCGATGCCTTCAACGTCGTGCCGGCCAGCGGGGAACTCTTGTGCGACATACGGGCCGATGACGCCGACGCCATCCATTCCGCCATCTCGGGCCTTCCCGGCGAGATCGACGGCGCACTGCTACGGACCGAGCTGCTGCGGCTATGGCCGGGAATGCACTCCGAAGTGGCGGCCGACCCCATCCTGCGCCGTGCGTCTGAGCACCTGGAGCGAGAGATTGCCGGCGTCACGCGCGGAGGTGCAAGCGACGCAAGTCACTTTGCCAGCGCCATACCGGTCACCATTGATGGACTCGGGCCGCGCGGTGGCAAGGCACACCATCCTGACGAGTACGTCATCACTGCTTCGCTTAAGTCCCGTGCCGAAGTCGCGTTGGCGGTCGCAGACGCGGTCTTGCGGCCGGACGGCAGCTAAGCCACGGCAGCCGCTTGGCGAGTGCGATCACGGACTGTCGAAGTACCCACCAGCGCTGCAACCAGCGCCGCCGCTACAACAGTCGGGCGGCCTCTCTGGCCGAAATCGCCTCGAGCTCACGGGGACGCACGAGGACGACCAAACGGCCCTCCCGGCCTTCGAGCTCGATGGCGGCAACCCCACCCTTGGGCAACTTCACGTGCGCACCGGTCAAGTCGTGCACGAGTTGGGAGAGATCCGGCTCGTGACCCACGATCAGTATGTGCGCACCCGGCTCCTGAGCAAGCAGCATCTCGTCGAGGTCTTCCGTGTTGAACCCGGCGGAAAGCGCTTGAACGACTTCAGGTTCCACGTTCAGCGACTGGCACGCCAGCCGGGCGGTATCGCGAGCGCGCACGCGCGGGCTGGTGTAGCACGCCGCCAACTCGATTCCGAGCTTGGCGAGCGCCGCCCCCGCGTCGGCTGACTGACGCTCGCCGCGCGGCGTCAACTCGCGCTCGGCGTCGCTCGAGCGAGAGTCGTGAGCGACTGCTTCGCCATGACG